>VGDC01000008.1 GCA_016869895.1 Alphaproteobacteria bacterium | reverse complement strand
GAAATATCTGCCATGGCTGGGCTTCGGCAGTGGCGATGAGCCGGCTGAAACCACCACCGCCGCCGCTGATGCCGCACCCGTTTCCAATGAGCCAGCGACCGAAAGCAGCGAGACTGTAACCCTCACCACGGCTGACGCCGCACCCGCGACCCGTTATGAATCCCGCGCTGCCGCGCAGGATCTGCCGGTTGCTGCCCCTTCCACGGTTCGCACCACCCGCACGCCCGTGCAGCAGTTCGGCAGCCGCCCAACGGCGGAAGAACTGGCCGCCCGTGCGCCGCGTAACCTCGACGCACCGCAAGCTGCGCCTGTAGCCGCGCCTGTCGCCGCGCAAACCGCTTCTGCGGATGTATATGTGGACGTCCCCACCCAGCCGCAGACCGCAGCTGAAGTGGTCAACGTGACCGCCGAAGCCGAAGTGGCGGAAGCGGTGCAGGTTCCCGTGTCTTCCTTCGATGCGCCTCCTGCCGTCGCGGTGGCCAACCGCCCTGTGGGCTACGGCGGATTCCCCAGCCAAGCCGCTGTGACCAAAGCGGGTGAATCCTGGGTTCAGCTGGGCTACTTCACCAGCAAAGAAGCCGCTTTCGCCTTCTCCCGCGACATCTCGCGCAAGCACCCTGACTTGCTCCAGCTGGTGCGCATCCGCATCGTGAACCCGTATGAGGGGGGTCGCCCCGCTTCCGCACGCAGCGGCGAACACACTTCCATGCGCATGGGCCCGTTCAAGGATCAGAGCACCATCAACCGCGTCTGCGCCATCGCCAAAGAGAACAAGCTGACCTGCTCGCTGGTGAACGAAGTCGGCACTTCCGGTGCGCGCGCATCGGCGACCGCTGGCCGCTCGCGCTATAACCCCGCCGAATCCGCTTCGCGCCGTGAAGCGGTGAACCGTGGTTACAGCCGCACCGCTGGCGCGCAGCCTGCTGGCGCATATTGGGTGCAGCTGGGCGCGTTCGACTCCACCGCAGCCGCACAGCAGCGTTGGGTGGAACTGCAAAAGTCTAACAATGACAAGCTGGGTCGTCTCGCACCGCAGGTGTCCTACCCTGCCCTGTCGAGCAGCACCGCTCCGGTCTATCACCTGCGCACGGGCCCATTCGTGAACAAGGTGGGCGCACTTGACCTGTGCGACACGCTCCGCACCCGCGCGGTAAACTGCGTGGTGGTACAGGCGCGCTGATAACGAACTCCCGCTTAGAGGGAAAACCGCACGTCCTAGCAAATTTAGGCTTGCATGGCGTTTGGTTTTCCCCTAAGTAAGAGGCGTGAACTGTTCCGCGATAGCTCAGCGGTAGAGCAATCGACTGTTAATCGATCGGTCGTAGGTTCGAATCCTACTCGCGGAGCCATTCACATTAAAAAACCCCGCCAGAGTGCGGGGTTTTTTAATGTGAAAAGGCGCATTCGAACCGTAGAGGTTCGTGAAAATGCCAGCAGGCATTTTCGACGGCGTAGCCGCCCGAAGGGTGGAGGCCAACAGGCCGACATCAATCCTACTCGCGAGTAAATGAGCTTACCTAGAGCTTAGAATTAATTGAATATTGGAAAACAAATGCTTTTATTGTGTCTAATTATTGGCGTTTTGATTGGGATTGCGATAGGAGCATTTTTCTCGAAAAAACAATATATCGCACGCAATGAAGCACTAGAAAACAACGAGTCTTTATTATCTCAAATTCAGCTAATCATTGAACAGCAGAATGAACTACTCTCAAAAAATATGGATTTGTTGATAGAGTACAAAGTTCGGATTCTCACCGCATCATTTGATAGAGCAATGTCATATAACAACGTAATAATAACATTGGGTTATGCAAGCTTGTACGCAGGAATAAATTTCACAAAAGATAATTTAGGATATAACGTTTTCGTTCTAGTTAATGTTTTAGCTGCCATATCAGTGACATTGTTCGTTGGATTCACAATATACACCATGATGTTCAACCTAAAAAATGTGATGGCCCAAATTCCTGTAATACAATCAAAGACAATTCAAGAATTTTGGCGCAGAGATTCAGAAACTCAAATTATGCTCGCAAGTAATACAGCAATCTACTTTCGAATATGGAATGTAGTTTTTGTAATTTGCTGTGTTACAGGTCTTTGTGCCGCTCTCTTAACAATAGTTTTTAATATAGAGGGACTATTTTAGATTCCAACCAATCGTGATTAGCATTTGACCTCCCCTGCTCCTCCCTCTATGTTGCAGCGCAATGGTTCCCCCAAAAGGGATTAATAGGGAACGCGGTGAAATCCTTTCGACATAACCCGCGACTGCCCCCGCAACTGTGAATGGCGAGCCTTTCCGGATACCACTGGTGTGCAAGCACTGGGAAGGTGGAAAAGGCGTTCGAGCCATGAGTCAGGAGACCTGCCATTACATCGTGGTCACACACGGACACATTAGGCGGGGTGCACTGATGGGGCTTCAACTATCCTGAAAGGATGGCGGCTTTAGCTCGTGGTGACGTATCAACGTAACCACGGAACCGACAATGAAACCTACCTTCCCACACTACCTCCTCGCCACGGCATCACTCGTGCTGCTGGCACCTGCGGCCTCTGCGCAGGAATCCATCGCACAGCTCTCCCCCGTCATCGTCACCGCCAACCGCACGCCGACCGCCGCCGATAAGGTGGCCAGTTCGGTGACGGTCATCACCGCAGAGGAAATCAAAACCCGCCAGCTGCAGACCCTGCCGGACGTGCTGAACAGCGTGCCCGGCCTGCAAGTGGTGCAGGCGGGTGGCCCCGGCGCGCAGACCAGCGTGTTCATGCGCGGTGCGAACTCGAACCACACGAAAGTCATCATCGATGGCATCGAAGTGAACGACCCCGGCTCGCCCAGCGGCGCATTCACCTTCACGCAGATACCCGTGGAGGACATCGCCCGCGTGGAAGTGCTGCGCGGCCCGCAAAGCGGATTATACGGCTCGGATGCCATCGGCGGGGTCATCAGCATCATCACCAAGACGGGCAAGGGAAAACCGCGCGTGACGGCATCGGTCGAGGGTGGCTCGCATAGCACCCACCGCGAATCGGCGGGCATCAGCGGCAGCGAAGGCAAAATCAACTATGCCTTCAACTTCAGCAATTTCCACTCCGGTGACACGAAAGCCACGCCGCGCAACCTCGTCGTCGCAGGGAATGCGCGCAACGAAGACCGCTTCGACAACACGGCTTTCTCGACGAAACTCGGAGCGCATGTGACCGAAACCCTCGCTATCGGCATCATCGGACGCTACGCGGAGACAGACGCGGATTTCACGCAGGATGACTTCATCGGCGTCGAACCCTTCGCCAGCAACACGCAGGAGCAATATGTCTATACCCGCGCATTCGCCGACCTTTCGACCTTCGGCGGCAAGCTCGACCATACCTTCGGCGTGAGTTACGGTGAAAGCCGCCGCACCACCGTCGATCCCAGCCCGCTGACCTTCACGCCCTTCGCCTTCTTCACGGGGGAACGCACGGGCGCGGATTGGCAGGGCAAGTGGTATGCCAGCGAGAGCCAGACGGTCGTGCTTGGGTTGGAGCATGAGAACGAAAGCGTGGGCGGTGGCGTGGAAGCGAATGTCTCCACCAACTCCGGCGTGGTGGAACTGCAATCGCAAATCACCGATAACCTCTTCAACGCCCTCAGTATTCGTCATGACGACCACGGCACCTTCGGCGGTGAAACCACATGGCGCATCGCCCCCAGCTATCACATCCCCGAAACGGGCACGAAGCTGAAGGCGACCTATGGCACTGGCTTCAAAGCGCCGACCCTTTCGCAGCTGTTCGACACGACCTTCGGCAGCAACAACCCCAATCTGGAAGCGGAAGAGAGCAAAGGCTTCGACCTCGGCTTCGAGCAGGCGGTGCTGGGCGATAAGGTCACCTTCGGTTCGACCTATTTCCAGAACGACATCGAAAACCTCATCACCTTCGGCCCCGGATTCGTGCTGGCGAATATCAACAAGGCAGAAACGCGCGGGTTCGAAAGCTTCGTGCGCTATCAGCCGATCAACACGCTGACGCTGCAAGCCGACCACACCTTCACCATCGCGCAAGACGAGACCACTACCTTCCAGCTACTGCGCCGCCCGAAACACAAAGCAAGCCTGACGGGCACATGGAACGCCACCGATGCGGCGACCCTTTCCGCCACGGCGCTCTACATCGGCGAATTCACCGATGGCAGCCGCGATTTCAGCGTGCCACGCCTGAAGGCGGATGACTACGTCTTGCTGAATTTGGCCGCTTCCTATAAGCTAGGAAGTGGAATCACGGCGTTCGGCCGCGTGGATAACGTGCTGAACGACACGTACGAGAACCCAGTCGGCTTTGAGCACCCGGGCATCGGTTTCTTCCTAGGCCTGCGTGCCGAATTCGACGCATTCAGCGGAAAGTGATGAAGCTAGCGGAAGGTAGGGACGGCAGCATCAGCCCTTTATCCTGTGCCACAAGCCTTGTGGCGCATGCGCTGCTCGGCGTGTCGCTGTTCGTCGCCTTCCGCTATCCCACCCTACTGCCGGAACAAAGGCTTATCGAAGTGACCATCGTCGCATCCGCCGCCTCGCCGCTGCCGCCGGAGCAGGTCATCACACAGGATGCCCCCCAGCAGCCCATCGATGTGCCCGAACCGCTGGAACAACAGCCTGTGAAATATCGCAATCCCCTGCCCATCGAGCGTCAGAGCATTGATCAGCCGATTGTGGACGCGCCGCAGGTGAGCAACGTGACCTCGCAGGAAGGCGCGCTGGTGAAGATGTATATGGAATCCATCAGTGATGCGGTGCCGACCTATAATCCCCCGCCCCACTACCCCGAATTCGCGCGTAAGCAGGGGTATGAAGGGGTGGTGATGCTGCAGGTGAAGATTTCGCCGTGGGGACACCCCGATGAGGTGCTGGTCGTCGGCTCCAGCGGCTATGAGATGCTGGACCTCGCCGCCGCCAACGGCGTGCGCGACTGGCGATTCGAACCCGCGCGCAACAACCAAGGGGATTTCGTATCCACCACCCTGCGGTTGCCCATCGTGTTCAAGCTGGATTAAGCCGCTTCGGCCTTGCCCTGCACTTTGGTCTCTTTAGTGACCCAGTGCTTGCGGCAAACGGAGATATAGCTCTCCTCCCCGCCGATGAGCACCTGTTCGCCTTCGGTGACGGCTTTGCCATCCGCGCCGATGCGCAGGTTCATGGTCGCTTTGCGGCCACAGAAGCAGATGGTGCGGATTTCGCGGAGGTCTTCCGCCACGGCCAGCAGGGCCGCGCTGCCGGGGAACAACTGCCCTTGGAAATCGGAACGCAGGCCATAGCACATCACGGGCACGCCGAGGTCATCGGCCACGCGCGCCAGCTGCCAGACCTGCGCTTCGCTGAGGAATTGGGCTTCATCCACGAGGATGCAATCGATATTGCCCTGTGCGAGCAGGTCTTTGATGCGGGTGAACAGGTCGGTATCACCGGTGAAGGTCTCGGCATCCGCCGCCAAACCGATACGCGAGCTGATGCGACCCACGCCATAGCGCGAATCGACGAAAGCGGTGAACAGCTTGGTCTTCATGCCGCGCTCTTCATAGTTATGCGCCGCCTGCAAAAGAATGGTGGATTTACCCGCGTTCATCGCAGAATAGCTGAAATAGAGCTTGGCCATGGCTTTCCCTTCCGTCCCTGAAATTTTATGATGAGCCACCTTAAAGGGCGGTCGCAAAAATGACAAGCGAGATAAGTGAAATGGAGCTTTGATGCGGCGCGGGAATAGGGTAAACTGCCCATAATACGACAGAATTAATCGCCTAATCCAATAGCCTAAGGACTCCCCCTTTGAGTGATATTCTCGCCATCAACTGCGACGGTCTCAGCTCGCCATCCCTGAAATTCAAACTGCCGGAGAAAGGCCCCAGCAACCATCCGCTGGGTTGGGGTTTCGGCTGGTATCCGCACGACCAACAAGGCGCTATCGTCGCCAAAGACCCCGTGGCACGCAACACGCAGGTTCTGGTGGACGCGCTGACCGACTGGGGCAATTTCCGCTCCACGGTGTTCTTCTGCAAAATCAAAGGCGCGGCGGCGGGATACTCCCACCACGAGACGCAGCCATTCTCGCGCAGCTTCGCGGGGAAGGACTGGCTGTTCATCCATAACGGCGACTTGGACAAAGCGGAGTTGGAGAAGCTGCACGAGGATAAATCCAGCTTCTTGGAACCGCTGGGCAAGACCGATTCTGAACTGGCATTCTGCTATTTGCTGGGGTTGATTCAGGCGACGGGCGCGCGCAGCCTTGCGGATGTGCCACCGGAGACGCTGCTCGGCTGGTTCCAGCAGCTCGACACGCTCGGCGAAGCGGATATGCTGCTGACCGACGGCACGACCAACCTGATTTTCCAAGGCACGAACTCGCCGCATGTGATGTGGTACACCCGCATATTGCCGAAGGAAGAGCGGCTGTCGCTGGATTCGGAAGCGGCACAGGTGAAGATGGCCGACCCGCGCGACACGTTCCGCACGGCGTTCATCATCACCTCCAGCCCGTTCACCAGCGGCGAATGGACACAGATGCACCCCGGCGAGTTGATACTCGTGCGCAACGGCACAAAGGTGTGGAGCAATATGAGCGCGGATATGAAAGCGCCCGCTCCGCGCGAACCGCGCATCGTGCCGCAGAACACCCTGCATTATCCCGAAGGCACGAGCCATTCGACCTTCTACACCGAACCCGCTTCGGAAGGGTTGCAGGCAATCCTGAACACCAAATCCATCCTGCGTGGCCCACAGGGCGAAGCGCTGGGTTACCGCCTGTTCGACCTCGTGCACACCACGGAATATAACTATGCGACCCCTGTGGCGCACAGCACCCATATCTTCCGCCTGCAACCGACGGAAGACCATGTGCAGGAAGTGGTGCAGTCGAAATTCCTCATCTCATCGGAAGGTGAGATGATGCAGTTCGAGGATGTGTTCGGCAACCAGTCCATCCACTACCGCATCAATAAGCCCTATCAGAACCTGAAGATCGAAAGCCGCAGCCGCGTGAAGATCTTCGCGCAGCCGACCGACGACCATACGCTCAGCCTGCGCCAATCGTCCATCCCGCTGGTGTGGATGCCGTGGCAACGCCAGATGATGCTTTCCTACCTGCTGCCGCCGGAGCTTCCGGAAACGCAGCTGCTTGAGTTGACGGAATATGCCATGAGCTTCGTGAAGCGCAACGATGGCCGCCTCATCGACACGCTCAATGACATGAACTATCGCATCTACCGCGATTTCGAATATGTCCCCGGTTTCACCTCGCTGAACACCACGCCCTTCGAGCTATACACCTCGCGCAAGGGCGTGTGTCAGGATTTCGCGAACCTGTTCATCTGCCTTGCGCAGTTGCTTAGCGTACCCGCGCGCTACCGCATGGGATACATCTACACCGGCCAGAACTACGCCAATAAAATCCAGTCGGAAGCCTCCCACGCATGGGCGGAAGTGTACCTGCCCTATATCGGCTGGCGCGGTTTTGACCCCACCAACGGCGTGGCTGTCGGCCAAGACCATGTGCGCGTGGCTTGCGGCAGGAACTACCGCGATGCGACGCCCACCTCCGGCACCATCTATGCCGGTGGCAGCGGCGAGACGCTGAAAGTCGAAGTGAAACTCGAAGAAGTGCCGTCCTCGTAAAAACAAAATCAATAGAAAGCTTCCTTCCCTTGGATTTCGACAATTACAACACGAACGGCTTCCACGACGAACTTTTTGAACCGAACGGCAAGCCGCGCAAGGCCGCGCTGCCCATCATCGAGCAGATAAATGCCATGGGCGGCAAAGAACTTCGCCGCCGCCAGAAAGCTGCGGAGATGGCGCTTTACCAGCTCGGCGCGACATTCAATGTGTATGGCGACAAGCGCGGCGCGGAGAAGATTCTCCCCTTCGACATCATCCCCCGCGTAGTGGAAGCGCAGGAATGGGACGTGCTGGAGCGCGGCTTGAAACAACGCATCCACGCGCTCAACCTGTTCATCGATGACATCTACAACGACAAGAAAATCCTGAAGGATAAAATCATCCCCGAAGAGATGATCCTGTCGTCGCAATGCTACCTTCCCCAATGCGAAGGGCTGAAACCGCCCAAGGGCGTATGGATACATATCACAGGCACGGATTTCGTGCGCGGCGGCGATGGCGTGTTCTACGTGCTGGAGGATAACCTGCGCTGCCCGTCCGGCATCTCCTATGTGCTGCAGAACCGCGCGATGATGAAGCGCACCCTGCCCGGCGCATTCGAGGAGATGATGGTGCGCCCCGTCTCCAACTATTCCGATTATCTTTACGATACGCTGCAATATGTGGCGAATGATGGCGTGAAGAAACCGAATGTCATCGTGCTGACCCCCGGCATCTATAACTCCGCCTATTTCGAACATGCCTATCTGGCGCAGCAGATGGGTGTGACACTGGCGCAGGGCAGCGACCTTGTGGTGAAGGATTACAATGTGTATCTCCGCACCACCAAGGGGCTGGAAAAGGTGGATGTCATCTATCGCCGCATCGACGATGAATTCCTCGACCCGCAGGTGTTCCGCAAGGATTCCTATCTCGGTGTGCCGGGCATCATGGAGTGCTATCGCCGTGGCAACGTGACCCTCGCCAACGCTCCGGGAACGGGCATCGCCGATGACAAAGCCATCTATGCCTATGTGCCGGAAATCATCAAATACTACCTCGGCGAAGAGCCCATCATCCCCAATGTGCCGACGTATATCTGCGAGCGGGAAAGCGACCGCAAATATGTGCTGGAGAACCTCGACAAGCTGGTGGTGAAAGCCGTGAATCTCTCCGGTGGATACGGCATGCTCATCGGCCCGAAATCCACCGCTGCCGAGCGCAAGGAATTCGCTGCGCTCATCAAGAAGAACCCGCGGGATTACATCGCCCAGCCGACCCTCGCCTTATCGCGCACGCCGACCATCATCGGCAATAAAATCGCCGGTCGCCATGTGGATTTCCGCCCCTATATCCTCTACGGAAAGGACATCTTCGTGCTGCCGGGTGGGTTGACACGTGTGGCACTCATCAAGGATTCGCTGGTCGTCAACTCCTCGCAGGGCGGCGGCAGCAAGGACACATGGGTGCTGGGCACCGAACCACGGGGGGCAATCTGATGCTGAGCCGCGCCGCCAATTCCATCTACTGGATGAGCCGATACCTCGAACGCGCCGATAACATCTCGCGCTTCATAGACGTGAACATGCACCTGATGCTCGACCTCGGCATCCACCATGGCAACGACCACTGGAACGCGCTGGTGCGCACCTCGGGCGATGATGAGTCCTTCGCAGAGCGCTACAAGAACGCCACGGAAGCGAATGTCATCAAGTTCCTGACGTTTGATGAGACGAACCCCAATTCCATCCTCTCCTGCATCCGCAACGCGCGCGAGAACGCCCGCACGGTGCGCGAAATCATCTCTTCGGAGATGTGGGAGATGCTGAACGAACTATACCATTATGTGAACACCAACAGCCGTAAGCGGCGCATCGCCGACCTTGAGGGGTTCTATCTGCACATCCGCAAGATGAACCATCTGTTCGTCGGCCTCGCGGAGAACAGCTTCTCCCACGGCGAAGGCTGGCACTTCATCCGTATCGGGCAGCTGCTGGAACGCGCCGATAAGACCGTGCGCATTCTGGATGTGAAATACTTCCTGCTATTGCCTAGCGTCGATTATGTGGATTCGCCGCTGGATACCATCGAATGGGCGGCGGTGCTGAAATCCGCCACGGCTTTCGAGATGTACCGCAAACGTTTCCACCGCGCGAATTTCCACGATGTGACGGATTTCCTCATCTTCGATAATGAATTCCCGCGCTCTGTGGCCTTCTGCCTGCGTCAGGCATTGGCATCGTTACAGGAAGTAGCGCATATGCACGGCGAACCGTCGAAGGCATTGGAGCAAGTGAAGCAGCTGGATGGCTGGCTGAAGAACCACAGCATTGATGATGTATGGAAAATCGGCCTGCATGAATTCATCGATGATTTCCAGACGCGCAACAACGCCATCGACCAAGCGGTGTTCGAATCCTTCTTCGCGTTCAGGGATGCTTAACGCAGCTTAGCGGCCACGTCCACCGCTGCTGCGGCCACCATCACGCCCACGTCCGAAGCCGGGCATGGTGCTGAGCGTCTTCATCTGCTCGGCGAATTCCTTGGGGTCACCTACTTGGAATTTGTGGTTCTTCACCGCATCGTCCAATTCCTTGGCCATTTCGCGCTCGGATTTAGCCTGACCCGGCGCAAGGGATGCCAGAGGCGCATCCGCCTTTTTCAGATGATCTTTGATTTCACCGGCCAATTTCTCCGGTGTGCATTTACCGCCCATGCTTTCCGCCACGGCCTTCTCGAACAGCGGAATGCCATCTTTCAGCTTCTGGAACTTGACCTGCGCGCATTTGACATGCGCACCTTTATACGCCTTGTCCAAGAGGTAATGCTTCGCTTCGAAATGGCCACGTTTGCCTTCGGGGTCGAGGGCGGAATAATCGGCATTGGCTTTCTTCAATTCTTCATCGATTTTCTTCATGAAATAATCAGGGCCGACCATGATCACCGCTTTGGTGGGCTTCTGCAAATCCGCCAGATGTTCCCGTGCTTCGTCGATGTGGTGCTGACGCAAGAAGCCGCGTAGCGAACCCTCTATCTCCTTGCCATCCCGCTCACCGGAAGCATCGAGAATCGCGAAGTCGCGGCCTTGCTTCTTGACCTCACGAAGCAGGCTTTCCGCCGTCAACACTTTGGACATCTTCGCCATTTCGGGGGATTTATATTTCGAATAATCCTTGATGGATTCGAACCGCTGGAAATCCTTGCGCAACTCGTCGATTTTGTCCTGCTCAAGGAAGCCACGGATGGTATTTGCGATTTCCGCACCATCACGTTTGCCTGATGGGTCAAGCAGACCATAATCCGCGCGTGCTTCATCCATCCTGCGGATAATCAGTTGGGCGTTCATGACTTTCACCAGACGCGCCGCCGAAGGATTCTTATATTTCGAGTAATCCTTGATTTCTTCGAACTTTTTGAAGTCGTCGCGTAAATCGCGGATGTCACGTTCCGTCAGCTTCTCTCTTCTCAGGGGCATGTTTTCCTCGTGCGAGTACTGCTATTTTTGATGGGGGAGACTATGCCACATCCATGAATAGCACGCCAATGACGTTTCTATGACAATTCAGTCGAATAGACGGAACACTTTGGGGCGCACGAAGGCGGTTTCGCCCTTTTTCAGCATCAAACCCGTCCACTCATCGGCGGGAAGTTCGGCTTGTAATATCTCGCCGCTGCTGCGCTCCAGCTCCAGCTTCACCAGCGCACCTGCGGGATTGATATGCACCAGCTTCACCTCGATGGCTTCCTCCGCACCATGCACGCGGGAGATGAGCATTTCATGGGGGCGGGCATAGAGCTTCACGGGCTTTCCGTTGCTCGATTTGCGCTCTGCGGGAACGACCTGCTGGACATTGATGATGGGCGCGGGTTTGCGGTTCAGCACGCCCCGCAAAAGGCCGCCCACCAAAGGATAGCGGCGGAGGAAGCCTTCTTCCGGCTCTTCGTTCACATAGGCCACAGGGCCGGGGCGCGCATCGGATTCATCCAGATGCACCACGCCTTTGGCATCCTTCCAGCCCATGAACTCGTTGTAATTCCCCAAGAAGTCATAAACGAAGCTGTTGGATGGTTTATTCCAGACCTCGTCCGGCGCGCCGACCTGCTCGATGCGTCCATTGCTCATCACCACCACGCGGTCGGCCACTTCCATCGCTTCTTCCTGATCATGGGTGACGAAGACGCTGGTGATAGGCATGTCGTCATGCAGGCGGCGCATCCAGCGGCGCAGTTCCTTGCGCACTTTGGAATCCAGCGCACCGAAAGGCTCATCTAAAAGCAATACTTGCGGTTCTACGGCAAGTGCTCGCGCCAAGGCGACACGCTGTCGCTGGCCGCCGGAAAGCTGGTTGGGGTAACGGCTATGCAGCCCCTCCAGATGCACGAGTTTCAGAAGTGAAAGCACCTTGCGGCGAATCTGGTTCTCGGAAGGACGGTTGGCATCCTCCCGCACGCGCAGGCCGAAGGCGACGTTCTCGAAGATGGTCATATGGCGGAAGAGCGCATAATGCTGGAATACGAAGCCCACATTGCGGTCGCGCACACCTTTTGCATTGGCCTGCTCACCGTGCATCAGCACTTCGCCGGAATCCGCCTGTTCCAACCCCGCGATGATGCGGAGCAACGTGGTCTTGCCGCTGCCGGAAGGGCCGAGCAGCGCTATCAATTCGCCCGTCTTGATGTCGAGGGACACATCTTTGAGCGCGGTGAAATCGCCGAAGGATTTATTGATGTTCGTCAGGCGGATACCCATGTGATTCTCCTAATCCCTACTAAAGCGGCGTTCGATGATGGTCTTGAGCACCAGCGTCACCAGTGCCAGAACGGTGAGCAGGCTCGCCACCGCGAAGGCCGCAAGGAAGTTATATTCGTTGTACAGCACCTCGACATGGAGGGGGATGGTGTTCGTCAACCCGCGGATATGCCCGCTGACCACCGACACCGCGCCGAATTCGCCCATGGCGCGGGCGTTGCAGAGCAACACGCCATACAGCAATCCCCATTTGATGTTCGGCAATGTCACCCGCCAGAAGGTCTGCCAGCCGGACGCGCCCAGCATCACTGCCGCTTCCTCTTCGTCGCTCCCCTGCTCCTGCATCAGCGGAATCAGCTCGCGCGCCACGAAAGGGAATGTCACGAAGATGGTCGCCAGCACGATGCCCGGCACGGCGAAAAGAATGGATATGCCATTCGCTATCAACCAATTCCCCAACACCGAATGCGTGCCGAAGAGCAGCACATAGATGAGGCCAGAGATGACAGGGGAAACGGAGAAAGGCAGGTCGATGAGCGTGATGAGCAGGTGTTTGCCTCGGAACTCGAATTTGGCGATGGCCCAGCTGGCCGCGATGCCGAAGACGAGGTTCAGCGGCACGGCGATGGCGGAGACGAGCAAGGTGAGTTTCAACGCGGAAATGGCATCCGGCTCGCTCAATGCATGGAGATACGGCGTTAGACCATCCTTCAAGGCCTCGGCGAATATCATCCACACCGGCAGGATGACCAGCAACGTCATGAACCCGACGGCAATCAGGATGAGCAGCGATTTCATCCACAATGGCTCGGTCACCGTCTGTTTTTGTAGACTCGCGCTCATTCAGCTCTCCTGCCTTTGGCGCGCCCATTTCTGGAGCCAGTTGATGACGAAAAGCATCAGGAACGACGCAGCGAGCATGACCACCGCAATGGCGGTCGCGCCTTGATAGTCGTATTGCTCCAGCTTGATGATGATGACCAGCGGCACGATTTCCGACACGAAAGGCATATTACCCGCGATGAAGATGACCGAGCCGTATTCACCCAGCGCGCGGGCGAAGGCCATGGCGAATCCGGTCAGCAAGGAGGGCGTGATGGTCGGCAGGATGATGAGGCGGAATGTTTGCCAGCGGGTCGCACCCAGTGTGGCGGCGGCCTCTTCCAGCTCGTGCTCCATATCCTCCAGCACGGGTTGCACCGTGCGCACCACGAAGGGCAAACCAATGAAGACTAAAGCAATCGTGATGCCCAGCGGGGTGAACGCGATTTTGATGCCGTATTCCGCGAAGAATTGTCCGATGAGCCCGTTCTGCGCATACAGCCCCGCTAAGGCGATGCCGGAGACTGCCGTGGGCATGGCGAAGGGCAAATCGACCAGCGCATCCAGAATCTTCTTGCCGGGGAAGTCATAGCGCACCAATACCCAGGTGACGATGAGCCCGAAGACGACATTCAGCAATGCCGCGATGAAGGACAACCCGAAACTGATTTTATAGGCGGAGACGATGCGCGGCTCGCTGACCGTGCGCCAGAAATCCGCCCAGTCCATGCTGAAGCTGTAAAGCACCATGCCCGCAAGCGGGATGAGCACGATGAGCGTGAGGTAAAACAACGTGAAGCCGAGCGTGACCCTGAAGCCGGGGAGCACGCTGTGTTTACGCTTCAGAAGTACGAAAGAAGCAAGGTTTGTACGCGCAGAACCACTCACTTCGGTGCATTCCCGCTATAAATCTGGTCGAAAAGCCCGCCATCTGAGAAATGCTTCTGCTGCGCGGTTTTCCAGCCGCCGAATGCGCCATCGATGGTCACCAGATCGACCACGGGGAATTGTGCTGCGGTTTCTTTCGCGATGGTGCTATCAACAGGGCGATAATGGTGTTTCGCGGCGATACGCTGCGCTTCGGGGGTGTAGAGGAAACCCAGATAATCCTTCGCCAGTTCTTCATTTCCATTGCGTTTGGCATTCTCCGACACCACCGCCACGGGAGGTTCAGCAAGGACGCTGATGGAGGGCACGACGATTTCGAATGCATCGGCTTTGAACTGGTCTTTTGCCAGCAAGGCCTCATTCTCCCACGAAATCAACACATCACCCATCTGACGCTGGACGAAAGAGGTGGTGGAACCGCGTGCACCCGTGTCCAGCACGGGCACATTCTGGTAAAGCGCACGGAGGAAACCGAGAATCTGCGCTTCATCTCCGCCGAATGCTTTATCCGCATAGGCCCAAGCGGCGAGGTAATTCCAGCGCGCGCCGCCGGAGGTCTTCGGATTCGGGGTGATTACCGCGACATCAGGCTTCACGAGGTCGTTCCAGTCCTTGATGCCTTTCGGGTTACCCTTGCGCACGAGGAAAACGATGGTGGAACTGAAAGGGGTGCTGTTATTAGGGAACGCGGTCTGCCAGTCAGCAAGCATTTTCTGCGTGCGCGCGGCGATTTCATCGATGTCATAGGCCAGTGCCAGCGTTACTACATCAGCATTGAGACCATCGATGACCGAGCGCGCCTGCTTGCCCGAACCGCCATGGGATTGACGGATTTCGATATACTCCCCCTTCTCTGCCTGCCACTTCTCCGCGAAAAGCGGGTTCAGCTCCGCGAAGAGCTCACGCGTCGGATCATAGGACACATTCAGCAGCTGCCGCGGCTTTTCCCCCGTGAAGAGCAGAAGCACAGCCGCCACGATGATGGCAGCGATGGAAAGCAGCAGATAACGGGTGGTCATGGAGCGGGATGCCATGGGAAAGCCTCTTCATCCAGTGTTCACGTCATAGGGTAGCCCCAATGGTATAAACCCGCCATGCTGCAAAAGGCAAGCTTCCAAGGGCATTATGGTCATTAATAGGTTGTTAACCGCATACAGCTACAATCTATAATTGCGCGAGTGTACAATCCAATCCACGAGTCGATATGCCACAAAAACGCAAGGCGCAGAGGCCAGCACCGGTCAATTTCCTTTTCCCCATCGTCATCATCTGCGCGGGGCTGATTGGCTCGTTCCTGTTGTTCACCATCCTGCTCAACACCAACACCCGC
>VGDC01000007.1 GCA_016869895.1 Alphaproteobacteria bacterium | reverse complement strand
TGTGATAGCCGCTTTCTTTGGCGATGAGCCGCGCAAGGGTGGTTTTCCCACAACCCGGCGGCCCCCAGAAAATGAGGGAGAGGTAATGCCCAGATGCGATCATCCGCGCCAGCACGCCATCCTCTCCCAGCACATGGGATTGGCCGACGACTTCTTCCAGCGCGGCAGGGCGCAAGCGGTCTGCCAGCGGTGCGGCCTCTTCATTCTCAGCGATGTCGAACAAGGATGCCATTAGCGAACGTTCACCTGTACTTCTTTTCCGTCTCTGACAAATGCAATTAACCAATTTCTGACCGGCGCATTGAGCTGGGTTGCCAATGCCTGACTGCTGCCGATAGCAAGGTTATTCACCCGCAGGATGATGTCGCCTTTGCGGAAGAGGCGATTACCTGTCACTTCCGTCACCGCCACGCCGCGCTCCACGTCCAGCCCCAGCTCCGCCGCCACGGCGGGGGAGAGGTTGGCGACCGTCACGCCATCGAACGGATGCCGACCTTTTAGGCCCCGCGCATCGCGTTTAGGGTTCTCCGGCGGGGCTATCATGCGCATTTGCAGCGTCTCTTCCTTGCCGTTACGCAGGATGACGAAGGTAGCATTCTCATCCAGCTTGCTGATTGCGGCGCGGAAATGCATGGTCTGCTCGTCATGCACGTCATGGCCGTTGATGGACAGCACCACATCGCTCACCTGCACGCCCGCTTTCTGGGCGGGGCTATCGGGGGAGACGGATTTGACGAGCACGCCGCGCGGGGAACTCATGCCCAGCGAATCGGCGATTTTGGCATTCACGCTTTGTACGCCAAGGCCCAGCCACGGGCGCACCACACGCGTGCGGCCACTGGTGGCACTGGCGACGACGCTCTCCACCATATTCGCGGGGATGGCGAAGCCGATGCCGATGGACGCGCCGGAGGTGGAATAAATCGCGGTGTTGATGCCGATGAGGCGGCCTTGCATATCCACCAACGCGCCGCCGGAATTGCCGGGGTTGATGGCCGCATCCGTCTGGATGAAGAATTGGTAATCCGCGACGCTGGCGGCGTTACGCGCCAAGGCAGAGATGATACCGCTGGTGACGGACTGCCCCACGCCGAAGGGGTTGCCCACCGCCAGCACCAAATCGCCCACTTCGAGGGTGTCGGAGTTATGGAGTTTCAGGTAAGGCACTTTCTTGCCGCCTGTGTCGATGCGCAGGAGGGCGAGGTCGGATTGCGGATCGTTCAACACCACCTTGCCCTCGAATTCACGGCGGTCGGAGAGCACGATGTTCACCGAATCGCTACCTTGAATCACATGATTGCTCGTCACCACCAAGCCATCCGCACCGATGATGACACCGGAGCCCAGCGAGTTGACGGTGCGCTCACCGAGGGTCTGGTTCATCCGGTTGCCGAAGAACTGGCGGAAGAACGGATCGTTCATGAAGGGGTTCTGAATCTGCACCTTGCGGCTGGTGTAGATGTTCACCACCGCTGGGGCGACCTGCTTCACCACCGGCGCGAAGGAAAGCTGAATCTCGCCACGTGTCGCTGGCACGGCGCGGCCTTGCGTCTCATCTTCGGTCACGGGTGTCACCGCCGCCAAGGGCGTATCGGTCACAGGCAAGTCCTCCACCGCATAGGATGTCAGCGGCAGGAGGCAAGCAAGAACGGCACTAAGCCCTCTTAGTGAATTTCGCAGCAAAGAACCCATCCATTCCTCCGAATTCTTCCATATCGTACGGGTGTGTACGGATATACCCGTCCGGACTCACGATTCCCTCGATATTCCCCGCCTCTTCCAGCGTGACGGGCACGAGCGACACATCCCTATGCATCTTCAGCACGGGTTGGATATGGGCCTCGCCTTCGTCGGTTTCAAGGGAACAGGTGCAATAGACCAGTGTGCCGCCCGGTTTCAGCCAGCCCAGCGCGCGCAGCAACATCTCGCGTTGCAGCTCCGCCAATTCACGGATGTCTTTTTCTTCCTTGCGGGAGACCACATCAGGGTGACGACGGATGGTACCCGTGGCGGAACATGGCGCGTCAAGCAAGATGGCGTCATATTGTTCTTTGGGCTGCCAAGCCAGAATATCGGCGGATTCGATATGCGCTTTCAGGTTCAAACGCTTGAGGTTATCGCCCACACGGCGCAGACGCGCGGGGGATTTATCCACCGCCTTCACATCGCCACCCGCCACCACGAGCTGCGCGGTCTTGCCACCCGGCGCGGCGCAAAGGTCGAGCACTTTCTTGCCCGTCAAATCACCGAGTAACCGCGCGGGGATAGACGCCGCCGCGTCCTGCACCCACCATTCGCCTTCCCTGAAACCTGCAAGCTGGGAGATGATTCCCGCATCCTGCAAACGCACCGTACCGTTCGGCAGCACCGTACCGCCCAGTTTCTCAGCCCATCCGGCAGGGTCGGATTTCACCGTGATGTCCAGCTGCGGTTCTTTCAGATTCCACTCGGCGATGCGGCGGGTGGTCGGTTCATCCCAATCACGCACCCAGCGTTTCCATAGCCATTCCGGCGTAGTCGTGCGCGCCACGTCAATCTCCGCCAGTTTCTCTTTTCCCGTGCGGCCAACGGATTGCAGCACGCCGTTGGCGAGTTTTGCGAATCCTTTGAACTTGCTGTTCTTCACCAACTCCACCGAGGAATGCACCGCCGCATGGGGCGGCACATCAAGGAACAACAGCTGCGCCACCCCCATGCGCAGCACGTCCTGCACATAATCCGCGCCTTTATCGGATAGGGAGGATTGCAGGTAACTCTTGAGCAACGCATCGATAACGCGCACGCGACGCAATGTTCCCATGGCCAGCGCAGTCGCGAATGCCTTGTCGCGCACATCGAGGCCGGACGCCTTCAAAGCATTATCCAGCGCGGTGTCCACCTGTTTATCGGCGCGAAGCACTTGACCGATCACATCGAGTGCGAGATGGCGGGCTTGTAAGGAATCGTTCATAAGCGGTATATCTATATTCTGCCTCCGCTGCGCGACATCCTGTCGCTCACATGAGGCGTGCTCAAGGCTGGGATGGCTGCTGCCATCCTGATGCTAAAACGCTAACATACGAGTAAGACATGGATACGTCAAAGCCTTCCACGGAAAAAACCTCCGATACCATCAACAGCGAGTCCGAGGGATTTTTGGGTTCTGCGGATGAGGCGCAAGGCAAATCCGAAGACGTGTACACACAAGTACACGATGAGGATGCGTCCGCAGTGGCTCGCCGCAAAAGCCAAAAAGAACCGGACGAAATCGGGGGGCCGAAAGGGCCAGAGCCCACGCGTTATGGCGACTGGGAAGTGAATGGCCGCTGTTCGGACTTCTAATTCGCTGCCGCCGCAGGAGCAACGCCCATCGTCCTGCCGGAATAATAGCTGAGGAAGTGCCACGCCCAACGGTTCACATAAGGGGCGATGTCATAATACCAATGGGTGTGCCCTTCGATTTCATAGAACGCCACCTGATAGCCCTGCGCCACGAAGCGTTTGGCGGTGTTTTTCACCGTGTCGAGCGGATAGAACTCATCCTTAGTGCCCATGATGAACAGGATGGGCGGTTTGATAGGGCTTTCCACCTTGCCGATATTCGCCATGCCCGTATGCACCGCTATCGCCGCATAGGCCTCCGGTGCTTTCTCTGCCACTTTCAGCGCGAGATTGCCACCCGCCGAATGCCCGAAGAGGTATTTGCGTGAGGAATCGACATTGTGATGGCGCGCAGCGAAGGAGGGAAGCTCTTTAATGAAGGTGATTTCCTCCGCCGTTTCCAGCCAGCCCTGCTTGCCCGCGTTCGGCGCGATGATGACGAATTTGTTCTCATCGGCCACTTTTTTCCACATGTCGAGCATGCCATAGGCCGTGCGCTGGCTGCCATGGAGCAGCACCACGACGGGGCTGAGCGCCTTCACCCGTTTCTTCACAGGCGGATAGACGGCATAGGAATAGTCCCGCCCGTTCATGGTGACGTTGAAGGTATCGAACCCGCCCTGCGGGTCTTTGTAATTCGGGTTATAGCTGCTGACGGGAATCGGCGGCGCGAGTTTATCGACCTTCAGCTCCACATCCGGCGCGGCATCCACCGACACCGAACCCGATTCGGCCATCAATACCCACACGCCCAGACCGATGACGACGAAGACGAACCCGATGATCTGCAACCGTTTACCCAAACCCATACGCACCCCTGAGAAGCTTTTGTTATACAACCGTTAGACCAGATTCGCGAGGCCACGGCAACCGATTATTCCCCACCCCTTGAAACGCGTTTCTCGTGCCCTATATGGATTTCACGGAGTGCTTGATTGGAAGGCTCCGCTTTTGAAAAACCATTGCTCAATTAAGGAGAATGTTTATGCGTAATTTCGACCTCACCCCCCTTTTCCGTTCCACCGTCGGCTTCGACCGTCTGGGCGACCTGCTCGACACAGCCTTGCGCGGCGAGGAACAGGCGGTCTCCTATCCGCCCTATAACATCGAGAAGCTCGGCGAGGACGACTATGCCATCACCATGGCGGTCGCTGGCTTCGGCGAAGCGGATATCGAGATCACCAGCCATGACAACCTGCTGGTCGTCACCGGACGTGCGCAGGCGGATGCTGCCGATAAACAGCGCGTCTTCCTGCATAAAGGCATCGGCACCCGCGCCTTCGAGCGCAAGTTCAGCCTTGCCGACCATGTGAAGGTGACGGAAGCGACCCTTGCCAATGGCCTGCTCAGCGTGAAACTGGTGCGCGAAGTGCCGGAGGCGCATAAGCCCCGCACCATCGCCATCAACGGTGTCGCGCCCAAGAAGGTCATCGAAGGCAAGAAAGCCGCGTGAATGAACCCCTAACGCCTGATCCGCGTGTGGTTGCCCCCTGCCATTCTCATGGCAGGGGGTTTTTTATTACCGCATTCCTTTTTTATGAACTGTGGTAATAGAGTAGCGTTGCAACCAGTAACCTTCATCGTGCGGACCAGACCATGACTCCCGATCAAATCACCGTATTCGCCATCATCGGCGTCACCGTCGCCGTGTTCATCTGGGACAAATGGCGGTATGACCTCGTCGCGCTGGCCGCCCTTTTCGCCTCGGTGGTACTGGGTGTGGTGCCCGCGAAGGATGCCTTCAGCGGCATGGGTGATCCGGTGGTCATCACGGTGGCGACGATTCTGGTCATCTCCGCTGCGGTCAGCCGTTCGGGCTTCATCGACCTTGCGCTGCGGATGCTGTCGCGTGTGTCGTACAATCCTTACCTCCAGACAGGCCTGCTGGTGACGCTCGTCGTCGCGCTCTCGGGCTTCATGAACAACGTCGGCGCGCTGGCCGTTTTCCTGCCCATCGCCATCGCCGCTGCGAAGAAAGCGGGGCGTTCGCCCTCTGAATCCCTCATGCCGCTGGCCTTCGGCTCGCTGCTCGGCGGCTCGTTGACCCTCATCGGCACGCCGCCGAACATCCTCATCTCGCGCATCCGTGAAGAGGCCGTCGGCGCGCCCTATGCCATGTTCGATTTCGCGCCTGTCGGCCTTGCCATCTGCGCGGTGGGCATCGTCTATCTCGCCTTCGGCTGGCGATTGATTCCGCGAGACCGCACGGGCGCGACCGCACCGGAAGACCGCTTCACCATCGAGGATTACGTCAGCGAAGTGCGCGTGGCGGAAGGCTCGTCCTTCATCGGCATGACCCTGCGCGAGATGGAAGAAAGCATCGAAGGGGATATTTCCGTGGTGGGCATCGTGCGCGAGAAGCAACGCAAGCTCATGCCTTCCCGCCGCACGCAGGTGAAGGTCGAGGACTTCCTGATGGTGAAATGCGACCCTATCGCGTTGAAGGAACTGGTGGACAAAGGCAAGCTGGAGTTGACCGACCACGGCAAGCTTGAGAAGGAGACCGAAGCCGCGCCGGACGACATCGGCGTGGTCGAGGCGGTCATCATGGCCGGTTCGGAGATGGTCAATTCCACCGCGCGCCAGCTCTCCCTGCGCTCGCGTTTTGGCGTGAACCTGCTGGCCATCCGCAAATCGAACAAGAAAGCGAACACGCTGCTCAGCTCCGTGCGCCTGCACGAGGGGGATGTGGTGGTGTTGCAGGGCAATCTTGAGACCATGCCGGAGACCTTACGCGAAATCGGCTGCCTGCCGCTGGCGGAGCGCAACCTTCAGCTGGGGCGTGGGCGCAAGGCCGTGCTGCCGGTCATCATCCTCGCCGTTGCCGTATTACTGTCGACATTCGAGGTCGTGCCCATCTCCATCGCTTTCCTTGGCGGTGTGCTGGCGATAGCACTGTTCAAAATCCTGCGTCTGCATGAAATCTATGCGGCGATAGATGCCCCCGTGCTCATCCTGTTGGCTGCGCTCATGCCTGTCACCGCCGCATTGCAGACAGTGGGCGGAACCGACCTCATCGCCACGGGCATAGCGGATCTGGCACAGAACGCTTCCCCGCCGATGGTACTTACGCTGATTCTGGTGGCCTCCATGGCGGTCACACCCTTCCTGAACAACGCGGCGGCGGTGCTGCTCATGGGGCCTATCGCAGCGGGGCTAGCGGTGAAGCTTGGGTTGAACGTGGATGCCTTCCTGATGGCGGTCGCCATCGGCGCATCCTGCGATTTCCTTACTCCCATCGGCCACCAGTCCAACACGCTGGTGATGGGGCCGGGCGGTTATAAATTCAGTGATTATTGGCGCATGGGGCTGCCGTTGACGATTCTCGTCATCCTCGTCTCCGTGCCTATGCTGATGATCGTCTGGCCGTTGCAGGGATAATAAATTACCAGCACGCCTCACAGAATCTGCCGAGAACAGCTGTTTGCAGGCGATTATGTGAGGTTTGGATTAGAAGCCGAAGCCGATGCCCGTGCTGATGCCGCTGCGGCGGTGATAGCGCGAGCCACCGGAATAGAACCCGCCGGAATAGTACGGGCCGCCATAGCTATAGCGCGCCGCGCGCGCGTCTTCCTTGCGCTGCATGTCCAGCTCCAACAGACAGTTGGCGAAGGCCGTGCTCTGGCGGTCAAAACCGTATTCATCGCATTGCTGGGCATGCATGGCGCGGATCTGGTCTGCCGATGGCGGCGGGGTGGTAGGGCCGCAGGCGGTCATCAGCGCGCCGGCGCAAACCGCCATCATCACTTTGCTCAATTTAGCCATGTACTACACCCCTTTTCAGACCCGTATATCGACGGATACGTTCTTATAATAATCTTTTAACAAGCTGCAGAAACGCTTATCCGCGAAATCCGGTGGGTTGGATGTATCATACCCCGGCGCCTGCTGCAGGAATTCCTCCTGCACATCCATGATATATTCCGCTTTGCCGCCGTCCATGATTTTTTTCGCGATGGCCTCGAAGGGCACGGCGAAGCGTTTGTTCGGATAGCGGCGGCCATATTCCCCCGGATAGGACAATTCCAGATAGGCGATTTCCCCATCGGCTTTCTCCAGCATGATGTCGGTGATATTGCCGAGATTCTCGCCGTCCCAGTTCTCCACATGGGTTCCGATGACAGCTCTGGCAGATACGGTGTTGCGCCCCATAATACTCCTCACGAATGGTTTTGCATCATCGTGACACATCACGCATCAAAAGCGGATGCGGAACTGCTTGCCGCTGAAAGGAAAGAATTTCACATCGCCTAATCGGTTTTTTATGCGAGGTAGTACAGCATGGGAAGATATAAACGGAGGATTCCCATGCTCGCAACCAACACCCCTACCCCCGCCCCGTTCGTCACTTCCGAAGTGAAGAACAATACACTCAGCAACCGCTATGAACTGCTGGTGGACGGCCACATGGCTTTCGCCAATTATCGGCTCGACGGCAAAACGCTGTTCATCCCCCATGTGGAAGCGGCGCCCGAACTGCGCGGTAAAGGCGCGGCCAGCGAGCTGATGCGCGGGGTGATGATGGACGCCCGTGAAAACGGCTATTTCGTCATCCCCATCTGCAGCTATGCGGCAGTATGGCTGGAACGCCACCCTGAATTCCACGACCTCCAAGGCTGATAGACATGCTCCCGACGCGCTTCCCGCGTTTGGTGCTGCCGCTTCTCTGTGTGTTGCTGTGTTTAGGCAACTGCGCGGCGAAACCCATCGATGCGCGTGAATATCCGCGCACCGAAACCTATGCCATCGCACCCGACACCGACACCACCTTCCGCCGTTATATCGCCCCGCTGGTCGCCAAGAACGGCGGTCAATCCGGCTTTGAGCTTATCACCACGGGCAAATACGCCTTCCTTTCGCGCATGGCGCTCATCCATTACGCCGAGAAAACGCTGGATATCCAGTATTATATCCTTCAAGACGACAAGACGGGACTGGCGATTCTCCACGAAGTGATGGCCGCTGCAGACCGCGGCGTGCGAGTGCGCATCCTCGTGGATGATATGCGCCTAAAGGATGTTTATCACGCCATGGCGGTGATGGATTCCCATCCGAATATCGAGATTCGCGGCTTCAACCCCATCACGGTGGAGAAGCAATCGCTCATCAGCCGTATCAATACATGGCTGGGTGATTTCGACCGTTATACCAAACGGATGCACAATAAAGCGCTCATCGCCGACAATCAGCTGGCCATCGTCGGCGGACGCAATCTCGGCGACCAGTATTTCGACGTGAGCGGCGATTTCGCCTTCAACGATCTGGATGTCATCACCGCAGGCCCCATCACGGCGGAAATCTCGCGCAGCTTCGATAAATATTGGAACAGCCCACAGGCCTTCCCCCGCGCCGCGCTGACCCTGCCCGAAGCGAAACCGGAGGACGTGGCGGAGCTGAAAGAGCAGATGGTCGCCAGCCGCAAGGAACTCGCGGAATCGACCATCGGCGAAGACCTGCGCAAGAACGAGATACTCTCCATGTTGCGCGAGGGGGATGGCCTGTTCACCTTCGCGCCCAGCCGCTTCACCGTCGATTCCCCGCTGAAGATTCGTCAGGATTCGGACGATACGGAAAGCCCGCCCTTCGAGGCTCTGGTGGAGCTGGTGGAGAAATCCGACCATGAACTGCTGGCGGTGACGCCCTATTTCGTGCCGCGCGAAGATGGCGTGGCGTGGCTGCGTGAGGCGATGGCGCGGGGGCTTAAAGTGAAGGTGCTGACCAATTCGCTCGCCGCGACCGATGTGTCCATGGTGCATTCCGGCTATGCGAAATACCGCCGCGAGATGCTGGAAATGGGCGTGGAACTTTACGAATTCAAGCAGATTCCCGGCGTGCGCACCCGTTCCAACCTGTTCAAGAGCTCGTCGCGCTCCAGCCTGCATTCCAAGGTCTATGTGGTGGACAGGCGGTTCGTGGTGCTGGGTTCGTTCAACCTCGACCCCCGTTCCGTGGAATTGAACACCGAACTCGCCGTGGTCATCGACAGCCCGAAAATCGCGGCGAAAATCGTGCAGATGTTCGAGGAGACCATCGGCCCGAAGGCGAGCTATAAGGTGAGCCTGAAGGATGTGGACGGTATCGCCGAAAGCAAGGAGATGGTGTGGGAGGCCAAGGACAAGGACGGCAACCCCGAAGTGTTCGTGACCGACCCGAAACCGGGCGCATGGCGCAGCATCTCCACATGGTTCTTCGGGAAATTCGATTTAGACGATCAATTATAATTCAGGGCAGCTTTAGAGCCGCACATCCAGCAGCAGAGCCGCATGGTCGGAATAGGGCTGGGGGATGACGCGCAGGTCGGCCTTATCCATCAGACTGCGCGAACAGATGCACAAATCCAGCACGGACGCGCGGGTGTGGAAACGGAAAGTGGGGTTGTCCTCACGGTTCATGAGCACCAAATCGCCGCCATCCAGCAGCGTGTTCAGCTCAGCGAAACCGGAGAGGATATTGAAATCCCCCATGAAAATCACTTCACCTTCGCAAGCCTGCATCAACTGCCGCGCCTGTTGCAACTGCTGCTTGCGCACGGCGAGATTCAGGGAGAAATGGGCGAAGAATAGGGTCAAATCCTTGCGAAGCTGCACTTTATAGACCAGCCGCTTCGCGCCTTTATGCAGGTAGATCTTCTCATGAGGAAAGGGCTGCTTCGCGAGGAAAGCGTTGCTTTTGCCGCGCGTGAAGGCGGTTTTGCGCAACCAGCTTTTCAGGCCGTATTTGTTCTCGATGTCGAAATGACTGTATTTCTCGTTCACCAGCGCCGTCATCTGATTGAAATTGGAGGAGATGGGCGAGCCGGAATCGATCTCCACGAAGCAACAGATGTCGGGGTCTTCCTTTTCGATGATGTCGGCCACCTGCCGGATGACCAACTCTTGCACGTTGCGCGGGCAATAGACATGGCGGTGGGCATAGCGGATATGCGCGGCGAGGCTGCCGTCGATTCCGCGACCATAACCAAGATTACCGAAGAATATCCGCAGGTTGCTCATGTATTTCCATCCACATGGGAAAAGATGGTTGGTAGTATGATTCTAGGTTTCCGCCCCATCATTTTTCCATGTGGCGCATCGTGAATATATTTTTAACGATTAAGCATCTATACTTCGTGAAGTTATAACGTGCCAGAGACGTGTCATGCAGATAGCACCCCATCATCCGCAGGAGAACGAACGCCTGAAGGCGCTGAACGACCTGCATATTCTGGATACTCCTTTGGAGGAGCGGTTCGAGCGCATCACGCGCCTCGTCAAGAGCGTCCTAGGCGTTCCCGTGGCGGCCTTCACCCTCATTGATAAAGACCGCCAATGGCTGAAATCCATTCAGGGTGCGGATTTGACAGAAACCCACCGCGATCTGGCGTTCTGTGGGCATACGATTCTGGAGAACGACATCCTCAGCGTGCGCGACGCGACGGAAGATGCCCGTTTTGTTGACCACCCCTTCGTCACCGATGGTCTGGGCATCCGCTTCTATGCGGGCTGCCCTGTGAAAGCGCCGAATGGCATGCCAATCGGCTCGCTCTGTGCGGTGGACACGAAACCCCGCGACTTCACCGAAGAGGAAAAAGCCACCCTGCGCGACCTCGCCTCACTGGTGGAGACGGAACTGCGCGCCGCGCAGCTTTTCGCCGTGCGCGGCGAACTCATCACCGAATTGGACAACGCCCAGCGGTTGGCTCTGGTTGATCCGCTGACCCGCATCTGGAACCGGCGCGGGGTGAACGAACTGCTCAAACGCCGCTGGAGCGAAACCGCGCGCAACGGCGACAGCACCGTGCTGGTCGTCACCGACATCGACCATTTCAAACGCATCAACGACACCTACGGCCATCAGGTGGGGGACGTCGTCATCCAATCCGTCGCCAAGAACCTGCTGACCGCGTTGCGCGAAGAGGACGCGGTGGGGCGCATCGGCGGCGAGGAATTCCTGCTGATACTCACCGGATGCCACGTGGCGGAAATCCGCAATACGGTGGAGCGCGTGCGTGCCGCCATCGCCGACACCCCCATCGAAGCCGAAGGGCATACGCTGGACATCACCATGAGCTTCGGCGCGGCGGTGGGATCACCGGAGACGCTGGAGAGTTTCGACGCGCTGATTCAGGTGGCCGACAAGGCCTTGTATCTCGCCAAGCACAATGGCCGCAACCGCGTGGAGGTAGACGAAAAAAGCCTTCAGGCACTGGTGGATTCAGGGGATTGAGGAAAACAATCAGGGAGTAAAAACCCACTAACAACAAAGGCTCCCAAGAGGGAGCCTTTGTTGTTAGTGGTGACCCCTACGGGACTCGAACCCGTGCTGCCGCCGTGAAAGGGCGGTGTCCTAACCGCTAGACGAAGGGGCCATCAAGCGAGGGGCACACTATTGCCCAGAAAGCGGGGGTAAGTCAATCGAAAAAATGCGCTTCACCGGAAACTATTTCGTTTCCCCCTCCGCCATGGCGGCAAGCAACGCTTTTTCCAGTTTTTCCTCCAGCGTGCGCACATAGGTCATGGTCATGTGCTCATAGTCCCGCCAGACGATGATATTCCCCACCACCACATCGCAGGTCTCGGCATTGCAGATGCCGTCGCTCATGTCCACATAGGGCACGGCAGGGTCGATGATGGCAGCATTCTCCAGCGGGTCCGGGCGCAGCACCTCTGCACGGGGATAAGCGCATTTCGGGTCTTTGGAAAGGCAGACGGTGGGGTCTTCCGGCATGGCGGGCGTGTCGCGCAGGGCGATGAAATCGATGCCACCGTCCTCCAATTCTTTCCAGAGACGCAGCACGGCATCACGCGTCTTCTCGAACCGTTGTTCGCGCGTTTCGGAGGGCGCATAAGCAAGCGTGCGCGCAGCCTGTGTCTGCACCACCAGATCCGGCTGCACGCGCTTCATCCATTTCACGACGCTCTGCCCCCAGTCATAACAGGTCTGGTATGGCTCATCTTCGCCCACCAGAACAGGCAGCAACGGACAGGCGGATTTGGTGAAGACCGTCAGCCGCCAACCCCTCTTCTGCGCGATGGCATCCAAGGCGGGCACCCACTGGGCGGCATGGGAATCGCCCACCAGCACGATATGCGTCTCCGCCTTCGGATCGCCGTATTCACAGGCCACTGGGTCGTCATCGCCATAGCCCACATGGCAATCCTTGCGGTACACATCGGGCTTATCCTGCTTCACCTGCCACAGAGGCGGCAGAAGCTCTTTTCCGGCGGGCGCGACCGCACCCGAAAGCAACACCGCCGCGCCGGGGTAATCCTCCGGCGAAGGGGTGTTCTTCGTGGCGAGGTACACATAGGCATGGATGTAGATATACACCGCCGCCGCCGCGAAGATGCACAGCGCAGCGAGCGTACCACCGAGGCGGTACATCAACCCATCATCCGCCGCCCAACGGCCACGGGTGAGGAAATAGGTCTCCACATAGCGGCGGGTTGCCCATGCCAGCGGAATCGTCGCGGCGAGAATCAACAGCGCGCCCCAAAGCGGCAATTCCCCCACCTGCGCATGCCACACGACGATAAGCGGCCAGTGCCAGAGGTAAATGGCATAGGAGATATCGCCAAGGAACTGCGCGGGGCGGCAATTCAGCAACCATTTCCCGCCGATGCCCTCACCGCGCGAGAGCAATACCGCCACGCTGCCCAGCACAGGGAACAGCGCAATCCAGCCGGGGAAGCCGCTGGCAGGGGTGATGCACCCTGCAGAAGCAAGGATGCTTGCAAGTCCCGCCCAGAGAAGCACGGCGCGGATGCGGGCGGATGCGACCGCATAGCCGCTCAAGGCCAGCAACCCGCCCACTCCTAGCTCCCAAAGGCGCGTATGGGTGAGGAAATAGGCATTGCGCGGGCTGGATTCGGTGAGCCAGAGGGAACACATGAAGGAGATAAGCGTGAGTGTGCCCAACCCCCAGAGTGCCAAGGTGCGGAAGGGCAAGCGGCTTTTGAGCGCGCACAAGCCCAGCATCACCAGCGGCCAGAGGATGTAGAACTGCTCCTCTATCGCCAGAGACCAATAATGCTGCACGAGGCTGGGCGATTCCTCTGCCCCGAAATAATCCACCGCCTGATGCGCCAGCCACCAGTTCTCGGCATAAAGCGTGCTGGCGACGAGGTGGAAGGCGTTCTGCTCCCACTCCACGCGCGGAATCAGCGGCAGCATGGCCGTGGAGGCCAGCAGCACAAGGCTTGCCGCTGGCATCAATCGGCGGATGCGCCGCGCATAAAAGCTTTTGAGCGAAACCGTACCGGTCTTCTCTGCCTCGCGCAGCAGAATGCCGGTGATGAGATAACCGGAGATGACGAAGAACACATCCACCCCGATGAACCCACCACGTAAGCTTTCCGGCCAGAGGTGGAACAGGAACACCAGCATCACCGCCCAAGCGCGGAGGCCTTGGATTTCGGGGCGGAAATGGGTGGGCGCGGCACTCATTCAGCAAGGCTCGCGTCTTCGATGTGCAGATCCACGCGGGTGTTGCCCTGCCATGTATTCAGCTTGAGCGAACCCGCCACATGCAGGGGTTTGCCCTTAGACGCGGCGACCAGCACGGCTTCCAGCGGTGTGCCGATGGCGCGGAAGGCGATACCCTGCAACCGCCCGCCCGCTGCTTTGCCGCCGATGCCGCCGTCCTCGAAGAAGCAGCGGATGTGGTTTTCGCCCACGAGGTCAGCCTTCGCGAGACGCAGATTCTCGAAGGCGAATTTCGGCCCCGGATTACCCATGCCGAAAGGTTCGGCATCTTTGAGTTTTTCCACCAGTTCGGCGGTGGCGGCCTTGGCGGTCAACACCGCATCCACCACCAGCGCGCGGTCTTCCCCATATTTCACCACGCCATCGGCGAGGCGTTTGCAGAGGAATTCGCGCAGTTCTTCCAGCTTTTCGGGCGCGACGGTGAACCCCGCCGCCATAGCGTGACCGCCTCCGGCGACGACGATTTCCGATTGGCGCGCGGCGACCACGGCGGAGCCGAAATCCACCCCCGAAACCGAACGCGCCGAGGCCTTGCCCCAGCGTTTGCCATCTGCTCCTTCTTCCCACGCGATGACGGCGGCGGGTTTATGGTATTTCTCCTTCAACCGCCCCGCAACGATGCCGATGACGCCCGAATGCCAGTTCCCATCCACGATGATGACCGCATCATCCGCACGGCTTTCCGCCTGTGCCAATGCATCTTCCAACGCCAGCGTCTCCAGCGTTTTGCGCTCTACATTGAAGCGGTCAAGCTGCTGGGCGATGGCGAGTGCTTCCGCGTAATCCTCTGTCGCCAGAAGCTTCGCGCCCAGCTCCGATTTACCCACACGCCCACCCGCGTTGATGCGCGGACCGAGGATGAAGCCGAGGTGATAGGCAGCGGGGGATTCATCAAGCCGCCCGACATCCGCCAGCGTCGCCAACCCGACATTGCGCCGCTGCACCAACACCTTCAACCCTTGGGACACGAAAGCGCGGTTCACACCCTTCAACGGCACGACATCACACACCGTGCCGAGCGCGACCATATCCAGCCAATCAAGCGGATTCGGCGTGGGCAAGCCCTGCTCGCGCAGGAGTTTATTGGTGGCGACAAGGAACAGGAAGGTAACACCCACGGCAGCCATGTGTCCGTGTGGGCTGTCCTCGTCGAAGCGGTTGGGGTTGACCACCGCCACGGCAGGGGGCAAGGCCACATCGCCGATGTGGTGGTCGATGACTAAGACATCCAACCCTGCTTCCTTCGCAGCTTGCAGGGGAGCGTGGGATGCCGTGCCGCAATCGACGGTGATGACCAGTGTCGCGCCCTTCGCCTGTAATCCCAGTAGCGCGGGAACATTCGGGCCATAGCCCTCCTTTTGGCGGTCAGGGATATGCACCTGCGGAGTCAGGCCATAAAACGCTAGAAAACGGGTGATGAGCGCGGTGGAGGTCGCGCCGTCCACATCATAATCCCCGAAAATGCCGATGGTTTCTTTGGTGGTGACGGCTTTAGCCAGCCGCGCGGCGGCTTTGTCCATATCCTTCAGATGGAAGGGGTCGGGCAGCGCATTGCGGAGTGTGGGGGTGATGAAATCCTCGGCGGATTCCACGTCCACTCCCCGCCCCGACAGCACCCGCGCGAGGATGTCGGGGATGCCCGTGCGTTGGCCGATGGCCAG
>VGDC01000006.1 GCA_016869895.1 Alphaproteobacteria bacterium | reverse complement strand
TGTCTGGCCTTTGTCGGGTTTGATGGCCAGCCCCACCTCGACCAGCTGGGCATCGGTGAAGCCCTTGGCAAGCAGATGGGTCTTCAGCGCGTCCCGCCCCGCTGGCGAGAATCCCATGCGGAAATGCTTGGCGGTCTTGCCCGTCAACCCGCGGCCTTTCAGGTAATCCTGCGCCACCTTGCCGCTAGGGGCTTTCAGCTGCGCCTCGAACCACAGGCAGGCCGCTTCCATCACATCCTGCAATGTGCCATAGCGTTTGGCCACCTGCACCTGTTCCTGCGTCAGCTGCGGCAGCGGCAGGCCGAACTCCCCCGCCAGCCGCTCTACCGCTTCGGGATAAGGCAGTCCTTCATGGTCGGTCAGGAAACGGATGGCATCGCCATGCGCCCCACAGCCGAAGCAATGATAGAATCCTTTGTCGTCATTCACCGTGAAGGACGGACTCTTTTCCTTATGGAACGGGCAAAGTCCCGTATGCTCCCGCCCGTGCCGTTTCAGCATCACGCGCCGCCCCACGACCTGCGAAAGGACGACCTGCGAGCGGAGACGGTCTAGAAATTCGGGGGTAAAACGCATGGGAAGGGGTTGAATCTCGCCGTTTCAGCATTATTTTCATGACATAGAGTCGTTTCAATTTACCATGAAACATGAGCGAAAACAGGGGGTTTCGAGAACCGTAGCGCAAGTGTACATACAGGTACATGCGGAACGGAAGCGCAGAAACACACTGTTTGCAGCCATGTAACATGTTAAAGAGGAATGACTATACGTTGTTGTAACAAAGTTTCTGTGCTCTGCACAAGTAAATGCTATAATCCACTGAATATGGTCACACTCGCGCAAATCATGCCTGAATATCTGGTGTTAGGGGGAATCCGCATCACGTTGAAAGTGTCGCGGCACCATAACGCACGCCGCATGACACTGCGTTATGACGCGCAACGGCATTTGATACGCCTGACCATGCCGCCCCGCGCGCCGGCGAAGCTTGGGCTGAAATTCATCGATGAAAAGCGCGAATGGCTGACCCATCAGATGGAGAAAGCCCCCCAGCCGACGCCTTTCGAGGACGGGATGGAACTCCCCATCCTCGGCAAGACCTGCACGCTCCGCCATGTGGATGTGCCGCGCGGGCGCGTGGAGCTGAAAGGCGGCGTGCTTTACGTCCCCTGCCTGCCGGAGCATTTCTCTCGCCGCACCACCGAATGGCTGAAACACCATGTGCGCGATGCGCTGGTGGCGGAAGTGTCGGAGATGGCACCGAAATTGGGCGTGAAATTCAAGCAGGTGCGCGTGCGTGATACCTCCAGCCGCTGGGGCAGTTGCAGCGCGAGCGGGAATCTGTCGTTCAGCTGGCGGTTGGTCTTCGCACCCCGCCACGTGCTGCATTATCTGGCGGCGCACGAGGTCGCGCATCTCAAGGAAATGAACCATAGCCAAGCGTTTTGGGATGCGGTGGCGAAAATCGACCCCCAGCACGAGAAAGCCCGTGCATGGCTCAGCCATTATGGCAGTGAACTCCACCGCTACGGCGCAGAACGCTGATGCTTATCGCTTGATGCGGTCGTCCCGCTGGTTCACCGGTTGCCCCGGCTCTCCGGCGTTGAACAGATTATCCCAGAAGGTCTCGCGGTTCTCGACTTCACGCTTGCGTGGCGGCGGCACATCACCCGGCAGGCTTTCCTGCTGGATGGGCACTGCGCCCTGCATGTCGATGGGGTCGCCGAACTCGTCATAAAGCGGTGCGGGTTCATATACGGACTGCACGAAGGTCTGGCGAGGCAGGCTATGCGCCGCTACACCGGCCAGTGCTTTCTGCATGAATCCGCGCCAGATTTGTGCGGGGATGCCACCGCCGGTGACCTTCTTCATGGATTTGTTATTGTCGTTACCCACCCAGACACCCGTGACAAGGTCTGGCGTGTAGCCGATGAACCATGCATCGCGGAAATCCTGACTGGTGCCCGTTTTGCCCGCAGCGGGGCGACCGATGGCCGCGCCACGCGCCGTGCCCTGCTCCACCACCGCCATCAGCAGGTCGTTTGCCACTGCGACAGTGTTCAGCGACAGCTGCGAGCTGCTCTGCGTGGGTTTACGCTGATAGAACACCTTGCCATGCACGTCCTTGATGGACACGATGCCATAAGGCTGCACGCTGCGCCCTTCCGCCGCCAAATGGGCGTAAGCATTCGTCATCTCCAGCAAGGTCGTGTCCGTCACGCCGAGGGCGATACTGGGCACGGATTCCATCTTGGCTTTAATGCCAAGGCGATGCGCCATGTCGATGACCTTGCCGCGACCCACCGCTTCGCTCAAACGCACGGCGACGGTGTTCAAGGACTGCGCGAAGGCATGTTTCAGCGAGACCGTGCCTTCATATTGGCCGTTATAGTTGCCGGGGCTCCATTTGCCGATGGTCAACGGCGCGTCGTCGATGGTGTGGTAGGGTCTCCATCCTGCTTCGATAGCCGCGAGGAACACGAAGGTCTTGAAGGATGAACCGGGCTGGCGGCGCGCCTGTGTGGCGCGGTTGAACTGGCTCGCGCCATAGCTGCGCCCGCCCACCATCGCGCGCACCGCGCCATTGGGGGTCATGCTGAGCAGTGCCGCCTGTCCGGCGTTCGTGCCGGGGCCTTTCTCGTCCATCACCTTGTTCACCACCGCTTCCGCCTCTTCCTGAAGCTTCGGATAGAAGGTGGTCGTCACGATGAGGTCGCGGTCGATATTACCCACATAATCGGGGATCTGGTCGAGGATCCAGTCCGTGAAGTACCGCTGGCCGCTGGTATTGGTGAATTCTGGGAAACTCAAGCCTTTATACATGCCCGCCGCCGCTTCCTGCTGTTCTTTGGTGATCAGCCCCGCATCGACCATATTGATGAGCACCTGCGTGGCGCGCCCGATGGCCAGCTTGCGGTTGGAGGTCGGCGCATAGCGCGAGGGCGCTTTCAGCAAGCCCACCAGCAGCGCGGATTCCGGCAGCATCAGCTTCTTCGCGGGTTTGTTGAAGTAACGGCGCGATGCCGCATCGATACCATAGGTTCCCGCGCCGAAATACACACGGTTGAGGTACACCGTCAGGATTTCCTGTTTGGAGTATTTATTCTCCAGCGACAGCGCGAGGATAAGCTCCTGCACTTTGCGCTTCAATGAGCGTTCGGGCGTGAGGAAGACGTTCTTGGCGAGCTGCTGGGTCAGCGTGCTTCCCCCCTGCACCACGCGACCCGCGCGGGCATTAGCCACCATCGCGCGCAGCAACCCAAAAGGATCGACCCCGTGGTGGTTGAAGAAGTTGCGGTCTTCCGTGGCCACGAGGGCTTTGATCATATCGCGCGGAATGTCGTTATAGCGCACATAATCGCCATAAATATCGCCGGAACTGCCGACGATGTCGCCCTGCTCGGTGCGCAGCACGATGCTGGGGGCTTTGCTGACCTTGGTGATGGTGCTGATGTCGGGCAGGTCATACATGAAATAGGCCAACGACAGCAGGCCGAGGATGAGGCAGGTGAAGGCCGTCGTCACCATGAAGGAGACGTTATTGGCCGTCAGCAGGTTCAGGATGCGGTTCACCATGCCGCCCTGCGCGGCGCGGGCGGAGCGTTTGGCCGCTTTCTTCTTCTGTTTCTGCAATCCGCCACGGGTGGAAGCGCGCTTGGGCGAGGCTTTCGCGCCGCGCACGTTGCGTTTTCCCGTCGGTTTCTTACTGCCTGAATCCGCCACTGTTCTTCTTCCGCACCAAGAGTTTTATTGGTCTGCACTGCGTTTTTGCTTTATACACTCGGCTATATACACGGCATCAGCCCTAACCACAATGGAAATCGCGGCATTCCGCCGCGCCTCCCAATCGCTTCTCCCCTATGGCACGCGGACGTTCCAGACTCGAAGACAGACCCAAGGCACGCAGCTTCGCGAGCCTCGGCCAGCTGCGTCATTACCTCATGCCGTATAAAGGCGCGATACTGGGCGCGTTCGTCGCGCTCTGCTTCACTTCCGGTTCGGTGCTGGGCATGGGCGCGGGCTTGCGCCACATGGTCGATGAAGGGCTGGGCAAGGGTGATCCCGCTTTGCTGAATCAGGCCTTGTTCGTCATGTTGGGTGTGGTGGTGCTGCTGGCCATCGCCACCTATGTGCGCTATTCGCTGGTGACATGGGTGGGCGAGCGCGTCATCGCTGACATCCGCCGCGACGTTTACGACCACGTCATCCGCATGCATATCGGCTTTTTCGAGACGACCCGCACGGGTGAAATCCTCTCGCGTTTGACGACCGACACCACCTTGCTGCAAGGCGTGGTGGGCAGCAGCGTCTCCGTGGCACTCCGCAATGTGTTGATGTTCATCGGCGCGTTGGTCATGCTCTTCGTCACCAGCCCGATGCTGACGTTATACATCGCCTTCATCGTGCCGTTGGTGGTCGTTCCCATCATCACCTTGGGGCGAAAAGTGCGCAAGCTCTCCCGCGAATCGCAGGACAGGCTGGCGGATCTGAGTTCCCAAATCGAAGAAAGCGTCAGCGCCATCCGCGCCATTCAGGCCTTGTCGCTGGAACAGGCGCGTGAAGCCCAGTTCGATGCGCAGGTGGACGTACTTCTCGCCACCGCCAAACGCCGCATCTCCACCCGCGCGATACTCACCGCCATCGTCATCATGCTCGTCTTCGGGGCTATCATCACCGTGTTATGGGTCGGTGGCCGCGCCGTGGTGGAAGGCTCGCTCAGCGCGGGTGCACTCTCTGCCTTCATCTTCTATTCCGTGGTGCTGGCCGGTGCGGTGGGTGCCATCTCCGAAGTCGTGGGCGATTTGCAACGCGCTGCCGGCGCGACTGAACGTTTGATGGAACTCCTCGCCATGCCAGCCGAGATTTCCGCGCCGGATGAGCCTCTGCCCGTCCCCGCCCCGCTGGAAGGCCGCATCACCTTCGAGGGCATTGATTTCCATTACCCCTCCCGCCCGAACCATGCGGCGCTGAAAGATTTCTCCCTCACCGTCGAGCCGGGCGAGATGGTCGCCCTCGTCGGCCCGTCCGGCGCAGGCAAAAGCACCATCTTCCAGCTGCTCCTGCGTTTCTATGACCCGCAATCGGGCAGCATCCGTCTGGACGGTGTGGAAACGCGCGGTTTCTCCCCTGAAGCCCTGCGCGGCGCGGTGGGTCTGGTATCGCAAGACCCTGTCATCTTCTCCGCCAATGCGTGGGATAACATCCGCTCCGGCAAGCCGGAGGCGACCGATGCCGAAGTGCTGGAAGCGGCGCGTGCCGCCGCCGCGCTGGAATTCCTCGAAGCCCTTCCCGATGGGCTGGATAGTTTCTTGGGGGAAAAGGGTGTGCGGCTTTCCGGCGGTCAACGCCAGCGCATCGCCATCGCCCGCGCCATGGTGCGCAACCCGCGCATCCTGTTGCTCGATGAAGCCACCAACGCGCTGGACGCACAAAGCGAACGCCTTGTGCAAGAGGCCATCACCCGCCTGATGCAAGGGCGCACCACATTGGTCATCGCCCACCGCCTATCGACGGTGCTGAATGCCGATAAGATCGTGGTGATGGACGACGGCGGCATCAGCGCCATCGGCACGCACAAGGAACTCATGCAGACCAGCCCGCTGTATAAGCGTCTCGCCGAACTACAATTTGATAGTGTCGAAGCTTAAGCGCGGTCAGCAGACCGCGCCAGCCTCACCTCAAATCAACTCATATGCCGGCAAGGTCAGGAAGTCCACGAAACGGTCGTCCTTCACGAACTCAGCGAAGATCTGCGCCGCTTTCTGATACGTCCCCGTGGTGAAGGCCTCGTCGCCCACCGCGATGCGGATGCCGTCCAGCTCTTCCTTCAGCAACACGTCGAACAGTGCGAAGTCGATGGCGCGGCCATCGTCCAGCTTGCTGCCGTGGCGCACCCACTGCCAAATCTGCGAGCGGGAGATTTCGGCGGTCGCCGCATCTTCCATCAGATTGTGGATAGGCACGCAGCCATTACCCGCCAGCCACGCGGCGAGGTAATAGATGGAGACGTTGATGTTATTGCGCAGGCCTTTTTCGGTGATGGTACCTTCGGGGATGGCGAGCAGGTCTGCGGCGGTGACGTTCACGTCCTCGCGCAGCACGTCCAGCTGGTTGGTGCGGCCATCCTTCAACACGCGGTCGAAGACTTCCATGGCCACGGGCACCAGACCGGGGTGTGCTACCCATGTGCCGTCATGGCCGTTGCCCGCTTCGCGTTCCTTGTCGGCTTTCACCGCCGCGAAGGCCTTATTGTTCGCTTCTTCATCGCCCTTCACGGGAATCTGCGCCGCCATACCGCCCATGGCGAATGCACCACGGCGATGGGTCGTCTTGATGAGTAGCTGCGAGTAGGACGTGAGGAAGTGGGTCTTCATCGTCACTTGCCCGCGCTCCGGCAGGACGAAATCAGGGCGATGGCGGAATTTCTTGATGAAGCTGAAGATGTAATCCCAGCGACCACAGTTCAGACCGACGCAGTAATCCTTCAATTCATAAAGGATTTCGTCCATCTCGAAGGCGGCGAGAATCGTCTCGATGAGCACGGTCGCCTTGATGGTGCCGCGTTTCAACTCCAGCGTATCTTCCGCATAGTTGAACACTTCCGCCCAGAGTGCCGCTTCCTTGTGGCTCTCCAGTTTCGGCAGGTAGAAATACGGGCCCGTGCCAGCCGCCAGCGCATTCTTCGCGTTGTGGAAGAAATACAGGCCGAAGTCCACCAATCCGCCGGGCACTTGTTTGCCGTCGACGGTGATGTGCTTCTCATTCAAATGCCAGCCGCGCGGACGCACGATCAGGGTCGCAAGGCCGCTGTCGTTCAGCTTATATTCCTTGCCGTTCGGCGCAGAGAACTTGAGGTTGCGGTTGATGGCACCGCGCATGGAGAACTGCCCTTCGATGACCCCTTCCCATGTGGGGGCGAGGGAATCCTCGAAATCCGCCATGAACACCTTCGCGCCGGAGTTCAGCGCGTTGATGACCATTTTCGCATCGACAGGGCCGGTGATTTCCACACGGCGGTCGAGCAAATCCTTCGGAATCGGCGCGACTTTCCAATCCCCTTCGCGGATGGATTTGGTCTCCGGCAGGAAATCCGGCAATTCCCCCGCTTCGATGCGCTTCTGGCGTTCATCGCGTGCTCTAAGCAGTTCGTCGCGCTTGCCCGTGAAGCGGCGCGCCAGCTCGGCCACGAAGGCCAGCGCATGGGGCGTGAGGATTTCGGCATATCCCGGCTGGATGGGCGCATCCACCACCATGCCCTTGGGCAGTGCCAGTTTGATTTCTTCCTCGGTTTCGCGCGTCGTCATGGGATACTCCATTGAGGTGGGAATCTATTCTGCATGGGGCAGTGTAAAGCTTCCATGGGTTATAGCAGCCGCTCTCACCTGTGCCAAGTGCTTCTGTCATAGAAGTTTCACGCACCGCAGCAATAGGGGGTGCTATAGTGCGCTCATGTCCGATGAAGAGAAAAAAGAGAATCCGCTCGACGGAATCAAGGAAGAGATGCAACGTCTGCTGCGCCAGCAATGGGAACAGCGCATGAAGGATTGGCGTGCGCCGAATGGCGGAGAATCGAAGGATGCCTCTTCCGGAGAAGTGCCTGACAGTGTGAAAAAAGCCATGGAGGCCTATCCTGAAGCTTTCGGCCTTCCTAAACCACCTGCTTTCTCGCCCAAGGTAGAAGAAGAAGCGACCCGCATCCTTTCCGATAGCGACCTTGACCGCGAAGCCGCCAAACTCCTCTTAGACCACCACAAGGGCGAGCTGGAATCCGCACTCGACCGCAAAGACCCTGAGGCATTCCGCCGCGCAAGTGCGGAAGTCGCCTCCCACAAAGAGGCTGCGGAGGCATTGTCCAAACCCAAAGGCCACTTCACGCGGCAAGCATTCGAGCGCAAGCAGGCCGCTAGCGTCTCGCCCAAAGGCGCATTCGAACGCTGACCCCAGCCCTTCATGGTTGCAATGCCGCGCCCCTCGCGTTAAAACGGGGGAAGGCATATTCATCAGGGCGCAGCCGTGCAGCATATCATCCAATTCTTCCGTATCTTATGGAACGCGCTGGTCAACACCATCAACCATGATGGCATTGAGCACGCGGGATACCTTGCCTTCCTCGGCCTGCTCTCGCTTTTCCCCTTCCTCGTATTCCTCATGGCCATCACGGGTCTTCTCGGCGAGAACCTCGCCCAGTCGGAATTCATCGACCTCATCATCTCCAGCCTGCCTTCCCATGTGGTGGAAGGCTTGCGACCACGCATGCTGGAAATCACCACCGGCCCCTCGCAAAGCTTGCTGACGGTGGCTATCCTTGGCGCGATATGGACGTCCTCTTCCGCCGTGGAGGGCTTGCGCACCGTGCTCAACCGTGCCTACCGCGTCCACACCCCGCCCAGCTATCTTTTCCGCCGCATCCTCAGCGTCGGCCAGCTCATCGTGTTGACCGTCATCGTCATCGTGGTGATGATTCTGCTCGTTCTGCTCCCCGTCATCTGGGAATACCTGCAAGCCTTTCTGGAGCTGGATGCCGCCATCATCACCACCCAGCTACGCAACATCGGCTATATCATCGGCGCGCTGCTGCTCTTCTTCGCGGTGTCGTCGCTTTATTACGTGCTGCCGAACGTCAAGCAGACATGGGTCTCCGTCTTCCCCGGCGCGGCTTTGGTCGTGGTGTTGTGGATGGCGGCAGCGCGTTTGCTGGCCTATTATTTCTCGCATTTCCAGCAGGTGAACCTGATTTACGGCTCTTTGGGCAGCGTCATCGCTGCACTGCTCTTCTTCTACACGCTCGCGGTGATATTCATCCTCGGTGCGGAGTTCAGCTATCTGCTGAAACGCTACACCGGCGAGCGCATCGAAGAGAAAGAGGAAGTCGAGCCGCCGAAAGCGTGAGCGTCACGCCACGGGGAGCACCGCGACCTGCCCGTTCCACAGCAGATACAGGAACGCCAGCGTGATGGCGATGCCATACGGCACCGGCTCTTTATAGCGCAGGATGCGCGGCAGGCTCGCCGCTTTCTCCACCGCCACGAATTTCGCCACAATGGGGCGGATGAGCAGACAGGCCACCGCCAGCAACCCGCCCAGAAGCGCCATGAACGCGATGAGTTCCAGCGTCGATTGCGTGCCCGTCCACAAAGCCAGCACCGCCAGCAGCTTCACATCGCCGCCGCCGGACAGCCCGAGCACGAAAATGCCTAGTCCCACGGCGAAGACCACCGCGAAGACGATGAGCGATTGCCACCACACGAATCCTTCCGGCAGGGTGGGTGCCATGAGCAACGCTACCGGCCACAGCACCAGCAACGCCGCCACCGACCAGTTGGGGATGATGTATCGCGCAAGGTCGAAAAAGAAGATGGCCACCAACAGCGCCGTCACAATCCAGGGCAGAACCAGCATAGAATCCTCATCGTTATTTCCCCCAATGTCACATTTTTTCATTCCAAATTGCAAGCACTTCGCGCAGAATCAGAAGGAATGACGTCGAGGTTCCCATGCTCCACCTGCTGATTATCGTCCTGTCGCTCTATATCGGGTTGATGCTCGCCATGTTCCTGTTGCAGCGGCGGTTGATGTACCATCCCGTGCAGACGCTGAATCTCAACGCGCTGGAGCACGCACCGGACGCGAAGCTCATCGCGCTGACCACCCATGACAAGACCGCCATCGCCGCATGGCACATCCCCGCGAAGGACGACACCCTCCCCCTCATCGTCTATTTCCATGGCAACGCGGGGCATATCGGCGACCGCATTGCCAAGCTGAATGAATACGTCGCCAAGGGTTTCGGGCTGCTGGCCGTCAGCTATCGCGGTTTCGGCAATAGCACGGGCAAACCCTCCGAACCGGGGTTGTATGATGACGCGATGACCACCGTGCGCAACGCCATCGACGTGCTGGGCTATGCCCCCTCGCGCATCCTCTTGGTGGGGGAATCCCTCGGTTCCGGCGTGGCGGTGCAGACCGCGAAGACGCTGGCCGATGAAGGCACGCCCGCCTTCGGCCTCATGCTGGAAGCACCCTACACCTCCGTCGCCAACCGCTCGCAGGAGCTCTATCCCTTCGTTCCGGCGTTCTATCTGGTGCGCGACCGCTATGAATCCATCAAGAAGATCCGCGGCATCCGCTGCCCCCTGCTGCTCGTGCATGGCGAGGCGGATGCGGTCATCCCCGTCCACCATGGTCGCACGTTGTTGGAAACGGCGGAAGAGCCGAAACGCGGGGTGTTCTACCCGAACGTAGGGCACACGGATTTCGATGCGAAATTATTGGCCGATGAACTGGAACGCTTCGTGCGCGAGCATTCTATCAGCGCGTGATGAGCTGGTCGCCGCTGGCACGGGTAATGTATTTCCAGCCCCATTGCACGAACACGCGGAATCGCTTCTCCGGCACGATGAGGGACATGATATGCACCAACGCCCAGATGAACCATGCGGGATAGCCGGACAAACGCATGAAGCCCAAGTCCCCCACCGCATGGTGCAGCCCGATGACCGCCATGCTCCCACGATCCTTATAGCGGAACACAGGGTCTTTCTCGCCCTTGGCACGTGCTTTCAGCAGCTTCGCCGCGAATTCTCCGGTCTGAATGGCCACCGGCGCAACGCCGGGCAGGAATTTGCCGTCCTGTTCGATGCTCGCCAAATCCCCCAGAATGAATATATCCGCATGGCCGGGAACCGATAGGTCAGCGTTCACCGTCACCCTGCCCGCGCGGTCTGTCGGCGCAGCGGTGGCATTCACCAGCTCCGCCGCGAATCCGCCCACTTTCACCCCTGCACCCCACAGCACCGTCGCCGTTTCGAGCACGTCTTCCTGCCCATCGCGGCGCATGATAAGCGTGTCTGCGGTGATTTTCTCCACCTTGGCCCCCGTGCGCACTTCCACGCCCAGTTTCTCCAGCGAGCGCAACGCCGCTTCCCGCAAGCTCGGTGGCATAGCGGGCAGCACTTCTCCTCCCGCCTCCACCAACACCACCCGCGTATCCGCAGGGTTCACACGGCGGAAGTCGTTCTTCATGCCATAGCGCACCAGTGTCGCCAGTTGCCCCGCCAGTTCCACACCCGTCGGCCCTGCCCCCACCACCGCGAAGGTCAGCAGCTTCCTGCGCTCCTCGGCGTTTTCAGTCAGCTCCGCCTGTTCGAACGCACGGAATATGCGATTGCGCATCTCCAAAGCATGGTCGAGGGTCTTGAGCGGCGGGGAGACCTCCTGCCATTCGTCATGGCCGAAATAGCTATGCTCCAATCCGCTTGCCACGAAGAGATGGTCATAGGTTATCTCCCCTTGCTCGTGGGTGACGGTCTTGCGCGCGGGGTCGATGCCCATGGCCTTGGCCATCAGCACGGTCACATGCGGGAATTTGCGGAAGGCTTGGCGGTACGGTGTGGCGATGTCTCCCGTCGCCAGCGCGCCCGTCGCCACCTGATACAGCAGCGGTTGGAACGTGTGGAAGTTATGTTTATCGAGCAGCGTCACGCGGAAATCGCCGCCTTTCAGCGCACGGGCGGCGAAAAGTCCGGCGAAGCCGCCTCCGACAATGACGATGTGTTGTGTCATAGCGCGTATTTCAGCTTCAGCACGATTTCCTGAAGGCGGTTGATCTGCACGTCATCGGGCATGATGGGATCGCCGCAGATGGCGCGCACTTCGCGGCGTTTGAAAGCGCGGCGGAAGAAGCGGAAGGGCTTGCCGAGGTCCTTGCGGCTGAAGGCGCTGCCCCATAGCCCGTTCAGCGCGATGGGATAGACCGGCACGGGGTTGCGCTTGATGATGGCCTCGATGCCGGGTTTGAACCGCCCCAGACTGCCCGTATAGGTCAGCCGCCCTTCGGGGAAGATGCAGACCAGCTCGCCCTGTTCCAGATATTTCGCCACCTGCTCCCACGCCGCTTCGACGATTTCGCGCTTCGGCGCGATGGGGATGGAGCCGTTCAGCCGCATGAAGTAATTCACCCCCGGCAGCTCATAGATGTCTTTGTCGATGATGTAATGCACCGTGCGTTTGCAGCCGGCATGGATGATCAGCCCATCCACATAGGACACATGGTTGGCGACCAGCACCGCCGCCCCCGTTTCGGGTATCTTTTCGAACCCGTAATATTGGACGTTATAGCACAGCCGCGCCAGCTTCCTTGCGCCTTGCTGGTAGAGCGCGGTGGGGTCGAATCGGGAAAGAAAAGCGGGTTTGGGCAAGGCGCGGCACTTCCGTTCAGGAGCTGTTCATCCACCTATACTATAAGCCAAGCCGCTAATAAATTCTTAATTCACAAAAGAAAAAACCCTCCATAACAAGAAACGGCGTTTCTTCACAAGAACATCCCTTTGGGGGATGGGGTGAAGAAACGCCGTTTCCGTCATGCGAAGGGGTTGATCACGCGGAGCGCTGGCGGAGCTGCACGGGCTGGGCGGCGATGCGTCCGTCTCCGAGGTCGAAGAGGACGATGCCGAGGCCGGTGAGCTGCGCGAGGAACTGCGCGTGAACCTGGAGCGCGGCGATCACGATCTGGAGGTCCTGCGAGGCGTTCTCGTCGTTCTTGGTGAACTCGTCGAGGGCGGCGATGTAGGCGTTCAGGTCGATCTGCACGGGCTGCTGCTCGTTCGAGGTGGTCTCGGTGGAGGTCTCGTCGGTGGCGGCGGCCTTGTTCGCGGTCTGGTCCTTCTTGGTCATGATGATGCACATCCTTTCGGGATGTTTAACTGGCCATGAGAGATTCATGCGCAGTAGCGGTTTCCAGTAGCGGAGGCAAGGTAGCGACAGCTACTAAAATTCAAGAAATCTGAATAAGGAAACATTTCCACCATATCAGCGGTATGTGACCGTTTTGTGAAACAGGGAGAAAAAACTGGGGGAAATGCACTAAACAGAACGGCGTTCCTTCACGAGAACATCCCGAAGGATGGAGTGAAGGAACGCCGTCTCATAATCGCGGTATTCAGCAGCCGTCGGCACAGAATTCGAGGGTCAGACCATTCCGGCGCGCCCTTTCGTTCAGCTTCGAGCATGTTTCGTACCTGAACTTCCATTCACGGGAAACGAAGATACTTTCGTTGTGGATCAACCTGCTTTCAAACCCTTTCCGGCGTGCGGAACGCGGTTGGGTATAGAGGTAATGCTGATACAACTCCGCCTTGGTTCGGAACGTCTTGGGCAGCTTTTCTTCGGTGTAGTACCAGAAGGCCAGTTGGATGTCCTCGGTCGTGAAATCGATTCGTGTCCATGCATCGCACGGGTATTCGGGCGAGATGCACACGGGGGGATTTTCACGGTATAGGACGCCATCGGGCAGGTGCGCGATCTGTTCGTCGTAAGCCTGCTGGTCGAATCCGGCAGAAAAACGCCTTTTTTCGCTTCGCGGGAATACCATGTGAATCACATCCTTTCGGAAGTGTAACCGACATGAGATTTTCATGCGCGGTATCCGTTTCCGGAGGTTTTTGATGGCAAAAACCACGGTAATTCTAAAGATAGAATAAGGAAACGGAGTAACTATAAGTCAAATATGTGACGATTTCGTGAAACTCATTCCGCCGTGAAATCGAAATCCGACGCATCCGGCTCTTCCGACTCGAAGGGGTCTTCGGTCATCAGCAGTGCCGCGCTTGGCGGTGGCGGTGCTTCCTGCGTCGCCTCCACTGCGCCGGGATGTGCCATGGCTGAGTTGCTTGCAGGTGCGCTGCCATCCAGCGGAATGGCGATGGCCTTTCCGCTCACGGGGTCGTCGAACAGGATATGCGGCAGCGGTTTCTTCATGCCTTCATCATACCCCTGCCGCCCCCGAAACGCAGCAAAGAAAAACCCGCCACGTTGCCGTGGCGGGTTTTTCTTCAGAGCATTTTTTATTCGCTCCAATGTCGCTGGATTGGGCGTATCGCCTCAGGCCACTCACGCTGGACTATCTCAAGTGACTCCCCCAGTATTCGCTTAATGAAAAGAAACTTCCCACGCTCACGTTCTGAATTGCTTTGCATGCAGTTCATGTTGTGAAGATAGAAGATTATGGATGAATCTTTAGCGATTGCCCGATTGGGCAATAATCCTTTAAATGCTCGCCCGATTTCTTCACAAAGTGGAAAACCGCTTCTAAATAATGCCGAACCCAACTCTCTGAAAGCTGTTGCTTCGTCTTCCAGCTTCAGTTCGCCCAGAATTTGCCAATATCTTTCATGTGCCGCTATGTAGATGGGGTGCGACACATCACCCCCTACCCGCCAATTTCGCAATCGCGCTATCGCGGCCTCTTCTGCAGCGAATTCACATGTTCCTAGACAATATCCACCCATTCCATTTTCCACAGCGCGTAACGCGGGAATCTCGCTCGTTCTCCCCAAGACATTCAAAAATTCTTCCGTTGCTTTTATTGCAATAGCACTCCCAACCTCGCTGTAAAAAGCCACTTGCCGAATAGCGTGCGCCACCCCTTTCTCGGACAAAGGTATGGAAGTCGCCAAATCCAACAAAGGTTTTTGTAAACCCAGCCAATATTCAGCCTCAATATCGCCATAATCAAGCAAGCGAGACCAGTTCAGTAATCTGGAAATTGGTGCCGAAGGTATTTCAGATTCCAGTTTGTAAAGGCTATCTGCGATCTTCTCATAAGCAGAATTATATGCCGCGTTTTTCGAAATGAAGCCATGTGTGCTTAATTGTGCCCTTAATCTGCTTTTGGCCAATTCAGGGTCAACTGCCTCCAATCCAATTGATATTTCGTAATCTTCGTCATTATTTTCAGAAATCCAGATTTCTTCTAGCGCATCCACTTTGCTGCGGAGATACGAACTTACTTTCGCTGGATTATGGCGCACTTCTTTCGCCAAGAGCAATCGCTCTTTGTCCAGTTCACGCGCCTTTGCTGCGTAGTGGATGCTCTCCCATCGGCTGTCATCTTTTGTTTGTGCATAAAAATTCTCCAGCAATGCTTCCAACTCGCTTTTGAATGCATACTCAAAACGCTGCGTGCGTAATGCCAAAGTAGCAATCTGTATATTCTTCACGACATTCTTTTTAGAAATCTTGCTTTTTCTCTGAATAAACCCTCTGGCTTCAGGGCTGATTTTGCTTTCCAACATTTTATTTCTTGGGTGGGGGGACATTTCAGGAATTTTCCGTAATTCCGCGACAACATTCTCCCTTTGCTGCTCTGACAGGAGGTATTTATCCAAAATCTCTTTTTGAGGATTGTATGACAGAGGTGGGCGCCCAGTTTTTGGAGGCTTACGCTCATAGAAAACTAAACATACGATAGCCGCACAAAAGAAAATCCAAATATGCTGAGGAGCGAAGCCCAAGAGCATTAGGTACAGCAATAAAAGCAACAAACATACATTTGGGATTTTTTTATTTTTCATGAAGGTATCTTGCCGAGAAATCGCAGACTTACAACAAAGAAAAACCCGCCACGTTGCCGTGACGGGTTTTTCCCAGAGGTAACTCTTTGAAAATCTAATTACTTCTTAGATTCCGTGCCGCAAGTCTCGCACGCCACGCCCGCATCGGAATGAACCAGCGTGAAGTTGCCGCATTCGTCGCACGCATCATGCTCATAGCCCTTCGGCGCCGCTTCGGTGACCACTGCCGTGCGGCTGGAAACCGCTGGCTGCACTTGCGCTTCCTCTATCACCACTTCCGCATCGAAATCGCTTTTACGCGCGGTGGCTTCGTTGGAATAGACATAGAGGTTGCCACGCACATAGCCGGTGGATGCCAGCGCAGTGATGCGCTGGATGTCATCGGCGCGGCGACCATAGGCGGTTGCGCCCTGCGCGCTGCCTTTGCCGATGCTATCCGGACGGTCATCCGACAGGTCGGTCTGCGCCAGATCGGTGCGGCCAAGGTAGGAGATGGCCAGCTCGCGGAACACATAATCCAACACCGAGGTGGAGGTCTTGATGGCTTCGTTGCCTTCCACCGCGCCCGATGGCTCGAAGCGGGTGAAGGTGAAGGCATCAACGAACTCTTCCAGCGGCACGCCATATTGCAGGCCGATGGAGATGGCGATGGCGAAGTTGTTCATCATGCTGCGGAAGGCTGCGCCTTCTTTATGCATATCGATGAAGATCTCGCCGGGTGCGCCGTCTTCGTATTCGCCGGTGCGCAGGTACAGTTTGTGTCCACCGATGGTCGCTTTCTGGGTGTAGCCCTTGCGGCGGCCTGGCAGTTTGCGGCGGCTGGAGAGGAAACGCTCGACCACGCGCTCAGCGAAGACATGCGCCACTTCCGGTTCTGCGTTCACGGCGGATACGGGCGAGAGGAAATCCTCCTCTCGCAGCACGTCGGGGTTCAGCGCA
>VGDC01000005.1 GCA_016869895.1 Alphaproteobacteria bacterium | reverse complement strand
ACCGGCGAAGGCAAGCTGATCGCCTTGGATGCGAAGTTCAACTTCGACGAGAACGCCCTCTACCGTCACCCCGACATCGCCGAACTGCGCGATGAGGATGAAGAAGAGCCGCTTGAGCGTCGCGCTGCGAAATTCAACCTCAGCTACATCAAGATGGACGGCAACATCGGCTGCATGGTGAACGGCGCAGGCCTTGCCATGGCGACCATGGACATCATCAAGCTCAACGGTGGCGAGCCCGCCAACTTCCTCGACGTGGGCGGCGGCGCGACCAAAGAGAAAGTGACCGAGGCCTTCAAGCTCATCCTTTCCGACCCCAACGTGCAGGGCATCTTGGTGAACATCTTCGGCGGCATCATGCGCTGCGACATCATCGCGGAGGGCATCGTCTCCGCCGCGAAGGAAGTCAGCCTTGATGTGCCTCTCGTCGTGCGCCTTGAAGGCACCAACGTCGATTTGGGCAAGAAGATCCTCGCGGGCTCCGGCCTCCCCATCGTATCCGCCGATAACCTCGGCGATGCGGCAGAGAAAATCGTATCCCAAGTGAAGAAAGCGGCTGCATAATGTCTATTCTCGTCAATAAAAACACCAAGGTCATCTGTCAGGGTTTCACCGGACGCGAAGGCACCTACCACTCCGAACAGGCGATTGCTTACGGCACCCAGATGATCGGCGGCGTGACCCCCGGTAAAGGCGGCACCGAGCACCTCGGCCTGCCCGTGTACGACACCGTGCATGAAGCCGTTTCCAAAGGCGGCGCGAACGCTTCGGTGATTTATGTTCCCCCTCCGTTCGCGGCGGATGCCATCCTTGAAGCCATCGACGCAGGCATCGAGCTTGCGGTCTGCATCACCGAAGGCATCCCCGTCCTCGACATGGTGAAGGTGAAACGCGCCCTCTCCGGCAGCAAGACCCGCCTCATCGGCCCGAACTGCCCCGGCGTGCTGACCCCTAACGAGTGCAAGATCGGCATCATGCCCGGCAGCATCTTCAAGAAGGGTTCGGTCGGCGTGGTTTCCCGCTCCGGCACGCTCACCTATGAAGCCGTGTTCCAGACCAGCAACGCCGGCCTCGGCCAGACCACTGCGGTCGGCATCGGCGGTGACCCTGTAAACGGCACCAACTTCATCGACGTGCTCGACCTGTTCCTGCATGACGAGAACACCCAGTCCATCATCATGATCGGCGAAATCGGCGGTTCCGCAGAGGAAGAAGCGGCGGAATTCCTGAAATCCCACAAGATCAAGAAGCCCATCGTCGGCTTCATCGCTGGCCGCACCGCCCCTCCGGGCAAGCGTATGGGCCACGCCGGTGCGATCATCTCCGGTGGCAAAGGCGATGCGGAAAGCAAGATCGAGGCGATGAAATCGGCAGGCATCCGCGTGTCCGACTCGCCCTCGCTCCTCGGCAAGACGATGGTCGAGCTGCTCGCCAGCAAATAAGCATACCTGAAGGGGCGGTTTTCGGATCGCCCCTTCGAAATTGTCACGAAGAACCGAATTGATACGAACTGTTTGATATATGGAGATGCGGCTTGAAACCGCATGGTGCATATGGCTAATACCCCGGCGCAAGACATCCTCAACGACCACGCACTTGAGACATCCTACCTCTTCGGTGCGAACAGTGTGTTCATCGAGGATCTGTATAACCGTTATCAGCAGGATCCCCGCGCGGTGGACGAGAACTGGCAGCGTTTCTTCGCCCAGTTCGACGACACGCCGGAGCAGAAACCCAGCTGGGCGCCGAGCAAAAGCGCGGTCATCGGTCAGGTCAGCAAGGATGACGTGCAGGAAAGCGCGAAATCCGCTCCCTTGAACAAACAGACCGTACTTCGCGCCGCGCAGGATTCCGCCCGCGCGCTGATGCTCATCCGCGCGTATCGCGTGCGCGGCCATCTCATCGCCGATCTCGACCCGCTGCATCAGGAAGAGAAGCCCATCCACCCGGAGCTTGAGCCGGAGACCTACGGTTTCGGCGAGAACGACCTCGACCGCCCCATCTTCCTTGATGGCGTGCTGGGCTATGAAACCGCCACCATGCGCGAAATCCTCTCCATCGTGCGCCGCGCCTATAGCGGCAAAATCGGTGTGGAATTCATGCATATCTCCTCGCCGGAGCGTAAAAGCTGGATTCAGCAGCAGATCGAGACGAACCTCGGTCGCCCGCTGACCACCACGGACGAGAAGAAACGTATCCTCAAGAACATGATCGAGGTGGAAGCCTTCGAGCGTTTCCTCCACACCAAATACCCCAGCACCAAGCGTTTCTCCATCGAGGGGGGCGAGGCTTTCATCCCCGGTCTGGAAAGCTACATCTTGGAGTCGTCCAATCAGGGCGTGGAGGAGATCGCCTTCGGCATGCCCCACCGTGGCCGCATGAACGTGCTGACCACCGTCATCGGTAAACCTTACATCGAGCTTCTCAGCCTGTTCCACGGCGGCATCGACTTCCCCGATGGCACGGATAGCTCCGGCGATGTGAAATACCACCTTGGCGCATCGTCCCACCGCAAGCTGGCGAACGGCAAATCCATCTACCTTTCCATGTCGGCCAACCCGTCGCATCTGGAAGCGGTGAACCCCGTCGTCATCGGCAAGGTGCGCTCGAAACAGCGTATGCAGAAGGACAAGGAACGCAGCAAGGTCAGCTCCGTGCTGCTCCATGGCGACGCGGCCTTCGCGGGTCAGGGTCTGGTGGCAGAAACCTTGAGCCTCGGCGACCTGCGCGGCTACACCACCGGCGGCACGCTGCACCTCATCGTGAATAACCAGATCGGCTTCACCACCGATCCCAAGAACTCCCGCTTCACGCCCTATCCCACCGACGTGGCGAAAATGGTGCAAGCGCCCATCTTCCATGTGAACGGCGAAGACCCCGAAGCCGTCTCCTTCGTCTGCACCCTTGCGGCGCAATACCGCCAGATGTTCAAGGCGGATGTGGTGGTGGATGTGTTCTGCTATCGCAAATACGGCCATAACGAATCCGACGAGCCGATGTTCACCCAGCCGGGCATGTATCGCACCATCGGTGCGAAGACCTCTCCCGCGCTGGTCTATGCCGAGCGTCTGGTGCATGAAGGCACGTTGACACAAGAGGACGTGGACGGCCAGTTCGACCAGTTCAAACAGTTCTATAACGAGCAATACGAAGCCGCACGTGACTATAAACCCAACAAAGCCAACTGGTTGGAGGGTTCGTGGTCGGGTCTGAAGCGTCCCAAGGGCGAACACCCCATCGTCGATACCTCTGTGGACGAGAAAACCCTGAAACAGCTGGGCAAAGCCATCTCCAGCTACCCAGAGGGCTTCAACGTCAACAGCAAGATCGTGCGCCAGCTGAAAGCCCGCGAAGAAGCCATCACCAAGGGTGAAGGCCTCGATTGGGCATCCGGCGAATTGCTGGCTTATGCGACCCTGCTCAAAGAGGGTTACCCCGTGCGCATCAGCGGGCAGGACGTCATCCGCGGCACGTTCTCGCACCGCCATTCCGGCCTCATCGACCAAGTCACCGAAGATATCTACTTCCCGCTCAACAACCTCGGCGTCGAGAATCAGGCGACTTTCGAAGCCATCAACTCGAACCTCTCCGAATTCGCGGTGCTCGGCTTCGAATATGGCTATAGCCTTGCCGATCCGAACTGCCTCGCCATCTGGGAAGCGCAATTCGGTGACTTCGCCAACGGCGCGCAGGTCATCATCGACCAGTTCATCGCGTCGAGCGAAATCAAATGGCTGCGCATGAGCGGTCTGGTCATGCTGCTGCCTCATGGTTTCGAGGGGCAAGGGCCAGAGCACAGCTCAGCGCGTCTGGAGCGTTATCTGCAACTCTGCGCGGAAGACAATATGCAGGTGGTCAACTGCACGACCCCCGCGAACTACTTCCACGTGTTGCGCCGCCAGCTGCTCAGCACCTTCCGCAAGCCGCTCATCGTGATGACGCCGAAGTCGCTTCTGCGCCATAAACGCTGCATCTCTAACATCAAGGATTTCGCTAAGGGTTCGCACTTCCTGCGCCTCATCCCCGAACAGGAGAAACTGGTCGCCGATAGCAAGATCAAGCGCGTGCTCATCACCAGCGGTAAGGTCTATTATGACCTCGTCGATGGTCGCGAAGCGGCGAAAATCAACGATACCGCCATCATCCGCATCGAGCAGTATTATCCCTTCCCTGCCCGTGAACTCGCCGAGGAGCTGAAGCGTTACAAGAACGCCGAAGAAATCGTCTGGGTTCAGGAAGAGCCGCAGAACAACGGCGCGTGGACCTTCGTCCGTCCCTTCATCGAAGAAGTCATGGACGAGACGGGACGCAAGAACCAGCGTGTGAAATACGTCGGACGCAAGGCTGCCGCTTCCCCCGCCACCGGATATGTGAAAATCCACGAGCGCGAACAGAAAGCATTGATTGAAGAAGCATTCCGCTGATAATAAGGCCAGATGCAAAAACACCCGCGCAGGTGATGCGCAACACCGTTTAGGAGACTGAAGACATGACGACGAAAATCATTGTGCCATCGCTGGGCGAATCCGTGAGCGAAGCCACCGTGGCCAAATGGTTTAAACAGGTGGGCGACGCCGTGAAACAGGACGAGCAACTGCTCGAACTGGAGACGGATAAGGTCACGCTGGAAGTCAACGCGCCCGCATCCGGCGTGCTGACGGAAATCCTCGTCAAGGAAGGCGATTCCGTGGACGTGGGCAAGCTGCTCGGTCACATCGATGAAACCGCTAAAGGTGGCGCGACCGCGAAGAAGGACGAGGTGAAACCCGCCGCGCCTTCCAACCCGCCCTCCGCTGGTGGCTCTGCCGCCCCCACCCAGTCCCCCAAGGAAGACGTGAAACCCGCTGCGGAAAAGGCCGAGACCAACAAATCCCAGCCGGCCAAGAAATCCGATGGTGATACCCAGTCCCCCGCCGTGCGCAAGATCGTCGCGGAGAACAACATCGACACGGGTCGTTTGCAGGGCACGGGTAAAGACGGCCGCCTGACCAAAGGCGACGTGCTGAACGCTCCCGCCCAGTCCGCTGCTCCTGCCGCACCGAAAGCGGCGCGCCCCGACCAGCCGAACGAAGAACGCGTGAAGATGTCCAAGCTGCGTCAGGTCATCGCGAAGCGTCTGAAGGAATCTCAGAACACGGCGGCTATCCTGACGACCTTCAACGAAATCGACATGACCAACGTCATCAACCTGCGCAACGAATACAAAGACGCATTCGAGAAAAAACACGGCATCCGCCTTGGTTTCATGGGCTTCTTCGTGAAAGCCGCTGTCCATGCGCTGAAAGAGATTCCAGCCGTGAACGCGGAAATCGATGGCGATTCCATCATCTACAAGAACCACTATGACATCGGCGTGGCTGTCGGCACCGAGAACGGCCTCGTCGTTCCCGTCGTGCGCAATGCAGACCAGCTTTCCCTCGCGGAAATCGAAGGCGAAATCAACGAACTCGCCAAGAAAGCCCGCAACGGCACGCTGACCATGGCCGATATGTCCGGCGGCACCTTCACCGTGTCCAACGGCGGTGTTTACGGCTCGCTCATGTCCACCCCCATCATCAACCCGCCGCAGTCGGGCATTTTGGGCATGCACAAGACCGAAGAACGCCCCATCGCCGTGAAGGGTCAGGTCGTCATCCGCCCGATGATGTATGTGGCGCTGTCCTATGACCACCGCATCATCGATGGCCGCGAATCCGTGACCTTCCTGGTGAAAATCAAAGAAGCCATCGAAGATCCCCGTCGTTTGATTTTAGGTCTTTAATGGCAATTAAGGTTATTCTGCTGATAATTATGATGGTTGTAGCCGTTCCCCTCGGTGTAAAATTTTTTGTGGGAGCGATACGCGGTCACTTTGAAGAGCAGAAAGCGACTTTTGAATATGAGAAAATGGCCGCTAAAGCAAAATCCGCGGAAAATTTGAAAAACCTTTTTTTGCTGAGTGGCGGGCTGCTTCTCTTTGTCTTTATCATCGGCAAGTGGCCGGTAAACTAGGAATACTGCTATGTCTTCAGAACAATTCGACCTTATCGTCATCGGCGGTGGCCCAGCCGGTTACATCGCAGCCATCCGCGGCGCACAGCTCGGCTTCAAGGTCGCTTGCATCGAGAAGCGCGGCGCACTCGGCGGCACCTGCCTGAACGTCGGCTGCATCCCATCCAAAGCCCTGCTGGAATCCTCCAAGCTGTTCAGCGAAGTGAAAAACCACGGCGCGGCGCATGGCGTGAAGGTCAGCAAGGTCGAGGTCGATCTCCCCGCCATGATGGCGCAGAAATCCACAGCTGTGGAAGGCCTGACGCAGGGTATCGAAGGACTCTTCAAGAAGAACAAGATCACCTACATCAAAGGCCATGGCGAAATCGTCGATGTCCACGCGGTGAAGGTCGGCAAAGACGTGTATCGCACCAAGAACATCCTCATCGCCACCGGTTCGGACGTGATGCCGCTGCCCGGCGTTGCCATTGATGAAAAGCGAATCGTATCATCTACTGGCGCTTTGACGCTAGATAAAGTGCCTGAACACCTCGTGGTGGTCGGCGGCGGCGTCATCGGGTTGGAGCTCGGCTCCGTCTGGAAGCGTCTCGGCGCGAAGGTCACCGTGGTCGAGTTCCTTGACCGCATCATCCCCGGTGCGGACGGCGAAGTGGCCAAGCAGTTCCAGAAGACCCTTGAGAAGCAGGGCTTCAACTTCAAGCTGGGCACGAAAGTGACGGGCGCAGAAACCAAAGGCAAGACCGTGAAGCTGACCCTTGAGCCTGCCGCTGGCGGCGAGAAGGAAAAGCTGGAAGGCGATGTGGTGCTGGTCGCCATCGGCCGCAAGCCTTACACCGAAGGCCTTGGCCTCGAAAAAGTCGGCATCACCACCGATAATCGTGGCCGCATCCCCATCAACGGCAATTTCCAGACTGTGGTTCCCACCATCTTCGCCATCGGCGATGTGGTCGAAGGCCCGATGCTCGCCCATAAGGCCGAGGAAGAGGGCGTGGCGGCTGTGGAGTGGATGGCGGGGCAGTCCATCCATGTCGATCACAACACCGTCCCCAGCGTGATTTACACCTGGCCGGAAGTGGCTTCCGTCGGAAAGACCGAAGAGCAGCTGAAACAGGCGGGCGTGGAATACAAAGTGGGCAAGTTCCCCTTCCTCGCCAACAGCCGCGCGCGCGCCATCGGTCAGGCGGAAGGTTTCGCCAAGATTCTGGCGGATGCCAAGACCGACCGCATCCTCGGCGTGCATATCCTCGGCCCCGATGCGGGTACGCTCATCGCCGAAGCGGTCATCACCATGGAATTCGGCGGTTCTTCCGAAGACATCGCCCGCACCTGCCATGCGCACCCCACGCTGAATGAGGCCTTGAAAGAGGCTGCGCTGGCGGTCGACAAACGCACCCTGAACCTCTGAGGCTAGCTCTAATGAACCGTAACACCCTTCTTCTGCTCATCGCCGTGGCTCTGGTCGCAGGTTTCATCGGCGTCAAACTCGGTGGTTCCGACGAGAAACTCTCGCTCGATGCCTATCTGCCCGATGAGAAACAAGCGACCACCACAGAAGAGACCGTCGCCACCGAAGAAGCGACGAAGACCACGACCACCACCGTGGTCACGGAGACGGTCAAGAAAGCCCCTGAAGCCGTGAAACCGACCGCCAAGCTGGCGAGCTACTCCGACCTGCCCGAAAGCGTGCGTGGCGAGTTCACGGAAGAGGAATGGGCGTACATCGCTCCGGCGGTGGACAAAGCCCTTGCCGCTGGCGAACGCAAGAAGGCGATCGATTGGGCGACTCCCTCCGGCGTGTCCGGTCAGGCGTTCCAAAGCGGCACAGGTGCCGATGAAGACGGCTGCCGCCAGATAAGAATCACGAAAAGTGAGCAGGTTGTCTACGTCGAGAAGTGCGCGAACGGTCAGTTCAAATAAGAAAAGCACTTTCACAAAACTTTAACACTGCGCCGCAACAATATAGGTATGATGCAGCCGTATCTTTCATCGGTTTTTGATTGTGGCTTCTGCCATTCCAGTCTTTAACCGATGTCGGTTTTAGACTGTAGGCTCCCCTGCCACACAGTAAACGATGGTTGCGATCACTCGCTATATTTCTCCGCTAGACGGATTGAGATGATAAAGAAAACCCCTCGAATCCTCCCTAACGGGCAGCGAATCGAGGGGTTTTCCTTTTTTATGCACTTTTCAGGTTTTACGGCCTTTTCAGGGCTTAATGCCTGCCGTGTCCACGGCCTTTTCCGCGGTGGTCGTCTTTCCAGTGGTGCTTGTGACCACGGTCTTTCTCATGCCAATGGTGATGCCTGTCATAATATCTCACATAGACAGGGCGTTCCACATAGCGCACGGGTTCATAATAATGCACACGCTCATAGTAAACGGGGCGTGGCGGCGCACTCGTGAAGATATTCAGGCTGAACCCCGAATTCGCGGATGCGGCCGAAGAAAGGCCGAGTCCGAGAAGCAGCGTCAAACCTCCCAGTAATGCACGTTTTTTCATTGTAGTCTCCGTAGTGGCGGGTTATGCCGCTCGGAGGGTTACCGCAGCGGCAAGGCGTTCGTTCAACACATCCAGGAAGGGGATGGTGTTCAAATACCCTTGGTTACTACCGACCAACAACGCCAAATCCTTCGTCATATATCCGGCTTCGACGGTTTCCACGCAAACACGCTCCAACGTATCGGCGAAAGCCACCAGCGCGTCATTGCCATCGAACTTGCCGCGATAGCGCAACCCGCTCGTCCATGCGAAGATGGAGGCGATGGGGTTGGTGGAGGTCTCTTTGCCCTTTTGGTGCTCGCGGTAATGGCGGGTCACGGTGCCATGCGCCGCTTCCGCTTCCACCACGCTGCCATCGGGCGAAAGCAGCACCGAGGTCATCAGACCGAGGGATCCGAAGCCCTGCGCCACCACGTCGGATTGCACGTCCCCGTCATAGTTCTTGCACGCCCAGACGAACCCGCCTTCGGATTTGATGGCATAGGCCACGAGGTCGTCGATGAGGCGGTGCTCATACCACAATCCGGCTTCCTTGAATTTCGCGGCGAATTCGGTGTCGAACACCTGCTGGAAGATGTCCTTGAAGCGGCCATCATAGCCTTTGAGGATGGTGTTCTTGGTGGAGAGGTAAACCGGATAGCCCACTTGCAGGCCATAGTTGAAGCTGGAGCGTGCGAAACCTTCGATGGAGGCATCGAGGTTATACATCGCCATGGCCACGCCTGCGCCGGGTGCGTCGAACACTTCATGCTCGATGGGGGCAGAGCCGTCTTCCGGCACGAATTTGATGGTCAGCTTGCCTTTGCCGGGGAATTTGAAATCCGTCGCGCGGTATTGGTCGCCGAAAGCGTGACGGCCGACGATGATGGGTTTCTGCCAGCCCTGCACATAGCGGGGGATATTGCCGCAGATGATGGGAGCGCGGAAGATGGTGCCATCCAAGATGTTGCGGATGGTGCCGTTGGGCGATTTCCACATTTTCTTCAGGCCGAATTCTTCCACACGGGCTTCATCGGGGGTGATGGTTGCGCATTTCACGCCGACGCGATATTGCTTGATGGCGTTCGCAGCGTCGATGGTCACTTGGTCATTCGTCGCGTCGCGGTTCTCGATGGAGAGATCGAAATATTTCAGGTCGATATCGAGGTAGGGGAGAATCAGCTTCTCGCGGATGAAGGACCAGATGATACGGGTCATTTCATCGCCATCGAGTTCGACGACAGGGTTTGCGACTTTGATCTTGTTCATGCGTTTTATCCTTGAGGGCGGTTTTTTGTTGCCGTCAAGTTAGCGGATGCCCGCCCGCATTTCGAGTGCTTTTTTTGCAAGGCTGAATGCCGCATTGCAGCACGATTTTGTCTTTCGCCCCGTGATTTTCTCCTGAAAATCACATGGGCGGCAGCTTCGCTGGCTGACGGCTCGGCATCCTGCTGGATGCCTTCCTCTCATCTTGCTGGCAGCACCACCTGTGCTGGCTTATGCAATCCATGGAACAGATGCACCATCAACGCCACGCCGATGAACGGCGCGGTGAAGTTGAGCAGCGGGGTGATGGACAGCACCACGATGGCAGAACCCCCGAATAGCACGAGGAAACTATTGTTCTTGCGCAATCGCTTCGCCTCTTCGCGTCCTACATGGCGTGCGGCGGCGGTCTCGAAGAATTCGCGCCCCACGAAATAGGAGTTCACGAAGAAATAGGCGATAGCGCCGATGCCGAGGATGAAGGTCGGCAGCATCAGGATGTTGATGAATATGAGGAATAGCACGAATTTCGTGTCTTCCCACAGTTCCTTCGCCAGTGGACGCTGGATAGCGGGCGGGGAATATTCCGGATATTCCACCGCTTCGATGCGGTCAGCGATGGTTTCCTGAAAGAACGCGGCGATGAGCGGCACCAGCGTCGGCAGCAATAGCCACGAGATGACGAAAGCCACGATGCTCACGCCGATATTGGCGAAGGTCGCCTCGCTGCCATCCCCGAACAGGTGGAGATTGATGGTGAAGGCGGTCAACGCCACCATGAACACCGAAAAGACGGCGACGGTGATGAAGCTCATCTTCAGGAAGAGCGAAAAGAAATTCGGGGCGAACATCGTCCGGAAGCTGCGGAATACGGTCTGGATAAGCATGGGATCCTCACTGGTTGCAGTCGCAGCATAGGCGAATCGGTATAAACGCGCAATCAGTGTGGCTATTGCTTATGCCTTTGTGCATAATGGGGAAAACACTAAGAATAAGGGTAGGGATGCATGGCACAATATGATCAGGTTCGGCTGGTGGACGGAAAACGCACCGCCTTCGCCAAAGCGCATGACAAAGCGGTTTTCGGCATCCACGAAACCCCCTTCGGCTATTGCTTCATCGCCAAGGACGCGCAGGGCATCATCGCGCTGGTTTTCCGCGATACGGAAAAAGAGCTGCTCACCGTCTTCAACCGTGTCTCCAGCCGCTGGCCGGAACTCCGCTTCACGCAGGATGACAAGTCCACCGCCGAACTGGTGAAGAAAATCACCACCAAAGGCCAAGGCGCGGGGCTGAAGGGTCTGGCGTTGCACCTGAAAGGCACGGCCTTCCAGATACGCGTCTGGGAAGCGTTGCTGACCATCCCCGATGGCGGCACGTCCGATTATTCCTGCATTTCCGCCATGGCCGGAAAGCCCGATGCCATCCGCGCCGCTGCGGGTGCGGTGGGCGATAATCCCGTGCATTTCCTCGTCCCCTGCCACCGTGTGCTGCGCAAGGACGGCGGGTTGGGCGGCTATGAATCCGGTGTCCACCGCAAAGAGCAGATGCTGGATTTCGAAGCTTCGCTGAAACGCTGATTCCCATGAGCCATCGGCGCACGTCCCACCTGCAGCTGCCTTCCCTCGCTTCGGCGATGTACGAGTCGTTGCGCGGGGGCTATCGCCTTTCCACCTTCCGCCATGATGTGCTGGCGGCTTTCGTCGTCTCGCTCATTGCCCTGCCCTTGTCGATGGCGCTTTCCATCGCGGTAGGCTTGCCGCCGCAACATGGGTTATACACCGCTATCGTCGCGGGGGTGGTCGCCGCCTTGCTGGGCGGTTCGCGTTTGCAGGTCAGCGGGCCGACCGCCGCTTTCGTGGTCATCCTCGCGCCGATTGTCGCCGATTTAGGACTTCGTGGCATCATCTGGTGTCAGATTCTGGCGGGGTTGTTCCTCATCGGTTTCGGCGTGGCGCATCTCGGTCGGCTCATCAATTATGTGCCATTCCCGGTGACCACCGGTTTCACGGCGGGTATCGCTGTGGTGCTGGCGACCTTGTCGCTCAATGATTTCTTGGGGCTTGGCCTTGTGGCGCTGCAAGGAGAATATCTCGAGAAAGCCAGCCGCATCATCACGGCCTTGCCCCATCTGAACTGGGCGGAGACGGCGGTGGGGATGGTGACGCTGCTCTCGGTGATTTACGCCCCGCGTGTCTTGGGGAAGATGATTCCCGGTGCCATCGTCGGTGTCGCGCTAGGCACGGCACTGGCATTTGTGCTGGGCGATGTGGAGACCATCGGCACGCGCTTCAGCTATATCGACACCTTGGGCAACACCATCGCCGGCATTCCGCCCTATCTGCCCAGTTTCCATCTCCCCGGAGGCGATGACGTGCTCTGGGCATTTCCTACGGCGGCGGAGTGGCGGTTGCTGCTCGCTCCCGCCCTGACCATCGCCATCCTCGCGGCGTTGGAATCCTTATTGGCAGCCACGGTGGCGGATAGTCTGTCCGACGGCAAACGCCATAACCCCAATTCCGAGCTGAACGGCATCGGCATCGCCAATATCGCTTCCGGTCTGGCGATGGGCATTCCCGCCACGGGTGCCATCGCGCGCACGGCCATGAACATCAACGCCGGTGCGAAGACCCCCCTAGCGGCGGTGTATCACGCCTTGTTCATCCTTATGTATCTGTGGTTGTTCATCGGCCTCATCAACCATATTCCCATGGCCTCGCTGGCGGCCTTGCTGCTGTTCACGGCGTATCGGATGTCCCACGTCCACCAGTTCATCAGCACTTTGAAGGTCGCCCCGCGCAGCGATGTCTGGGTGATGCTGACCTGCTTCGGCCTGACGGTGCTGATGGATATGGTCGCGGGGGTCACGGTGGGCATGGTGCTGGCTTCGCTACTGGTCATCAAGCGGGTGACGGAGATGACCCATGTGGAGCTGGAGACGCAGGAACACAAGAAGCACCACAAGACCGCCCTGCCCGATGGGGTGGTGATATACCACCTCCAAGGGCCGTTGTTCTTCGCCACAGTGGAGAAGGCATTGGATGCCGAACCCGCCTATTTCGCCGATGTGCACACGCTGATTCTGGACATGGAGCAGGTCGGATTCATCGATATGTCCGGCCTCGTCGCGCTTTATTCAATGCTCCGTTCCATGACGGATATGGGCAAGCGTGTCATCCTCTGTTGTGGCTCGGAAGTGGCGGTTTACATACGCAAACACCATGTCAGCCTGCATGTGGCGGAATCCCCCGAAATCGTGGAAACCGTTGAAGATGCGCTCCTTTTGTGCGCTGCGGAATCACGACCCGCGCAATTATAACTTGCCGTGCTTTTCCAAGCCTGTTACTCCTTTCCCCTTCAATTTTACGATTTCCTTCAAAAAACGTAAGCATAGAGGGTGAGTATGAGTCTTTTCATTAAGAAAACCGTGGCGCGCATTCAGGCCGAATCCCGCCAAAGCCCGCTGAAGCGCACGCTGGGCAAGTGGAACCTGTTGAGCCTCGGCATCGGCTGCATCATCGGCGCGGGTATCTTCGTGATGACCGGTAACGCCGCTGCCAACCACGCTGGCCCCGCTTTGATGATGTCGTTCATCTTCACCGGCATCGCCTGCGCCTTCGTGGGTCTGTGCTACGCGGAACTCGCGTCCGTCCTGCCCATCTCCGGCAGTGCTTATACCTACTCTTATGCCACGCTCGGCGAAGTCTTCGCTTGGGTCATGGGCTGGTTGCTCGTCCTTGAATACGGGGTCGCTTCGGCGACGGTCGCCGTGGGCTGGTCGGGCTATCTGAACAGTCTGCTCCTCGAATTCGGGGTGATGGTGCCGCCGCAATTAACGGCTGCCACCAATGCCATCGTGAAGATCAAGCCCGCCTTCGCATCGCTTTACGAAGCGGCTGGCTACACCGTGAACCTCACCGATAACACCATCATGAACGCTGCGGGCGAGACCATCGTCGGCACCTTCAACGTCTTGGCCTTCATCGGTATCGCCGCCGTCACCACCCTGCTTGTGGTGGGTGTCAGCGAATCCGCGAAGATCAACAACATCATCGTGGCCATCAAAGTCACCGTGGTGACTATGTTCGTGGGTATCGGTATCTTCTACGTCAACCCCGAGAACTGGACGCCCTTCATCCCCGAGAACACCGCCCCCGGCGTGTATGGCTGGGATGGTATCTTCCGTGCCGCTTCCATCATCTTCTTCGCCTATGTGGGCTTCGAGGCTGTCTCCACCGCTGCGCAGGAAGCGAAGAACCCCCAGAAGGATATGCCTTTCGGTATCCTCGGCTCGCTGCTGGTCTGCACCTTGCTGTACATGGGTGTTTCCGCAGTCTTGACCGGTGCCGTGCCCTACACCATGCTCGGCGTGCCGGATCCGATGGCCGTTGCTGTGGATGCCATGGGTCTCACCTGGTTCTCCTACTTCATCAAGATCGGTGCGATCACGGGCTTGAGCTCTGTGATGCTGGTTCTGCTCTACGGCCAGACCCGTATCTTCTACACCATGTCGCGTGACGGCTTGCTGCCCAAGTCCTTCAGCAAGACCCACCCACGCTTCTCCACGCCTTACATCAACACCATTGTCGTGGGCATCATCGTGTCCATCGCTGCGGGCATGACCCCCATCACCCTGCTGGGTGACCTCGTCAGCCTCGGCACCTTGCTGGCGTTCATGATGGTCTGCTTCAGCGTGTGGTACATGCGCATCAAACAGCCGCATCTGGAGCGTCCGTTCCGCGTGCCGCTGATGCCGCTCATCCCGATTCTGGGTATGCTCACCTGTGGTTATCTGGTCTTCTCCATCTTCTTCGGAAGCGACCAGAGCGGTGCCATCGTCTTGACCCACAGCGGTGAAGAAGTGCTGCACTACACCGGTCCTTACCTGCTGGTCGGTATGCTCATCTATGCCTTCTACGGCTACCGTAACAGCCGCCTCCGCCGTGGCGAAGGCCCGCTGGAAGGCGAAGCGGAATTCATCGATCAGGAGCACGAAAAGACCGTCGATTGATACGATTGATTCCATTTCGGAACGAATGAAAGAACCCGCCTCGCGCAAGCAGGCGGGTTTCTTTTTGTGCTGATTCCGCGTCACCGAAGGAAAATACGGATTCTTGAGGTATAATATGGCAGGATGTAAGAAGCAGGAGGATATCCCATGAAACGCCTAGGCCTCATCATCAGCAGTCTTTTCCTCGCATTCGGTGCGCCCGTTCCCGTGGCGGAAGCGCAGGAGATGCGCGCCAACGCCCGCCCCAGCAGCACCATGCAAGGCGGCTTCGGCATCCAGAACTCCACCTCCGCCTATAACCGCGTCTATAATCGCTCGGTGAACAAGCCCAATCAGGGTTTCGTGCGCCAGCCCGCGGTGCGTAGCTATGGCGCGCGCTCCTATAACAACAGCTATTACAACAATAACTACGGCAATTACGGCGGATACGGTTATGGCGCCAACATCGGCGGCAACGGTTCGGGCATCTATGTCGGCAGCGGCTATCCCGGAGGTTATGACCCCTATTACAACTATAACCGCAACTATTATAACAGCCGTAACTGGCGCGATAGGGACGGCTATCACTGGGGACGTGACCGCGACCGTGACGCCTTCCACCAGCACCATCGCGGCCCCGGCTGGGAGAAACACTGGGAGCACCACAAGAAGGCCATGGGCAAGAAGTAACGCCTAGGCCACCTTTTCCAGCAAATCAGGCATCTGCGACAGGTGCGTGATTTCGTATTTGGGGGAGAGATGCTCCGGTCGGGCTATACCATGCGGGTTATACCAACAGCAATCCACCCCGAAGTTCTGCGCGCCCTGCACATCCGCCTCATGGCGGTCACCCACCATCAGCGTGGAGGCCAGCTCGAAGCCTTTCGCCATCTTCACCGTATGCTCGAAGAAGCGGATATCCGGCTTGGCGAAACCGCAGCTTTCAGACACGCTCACGAAGCTGATGTAATCCTTCAGCGGTGAATTGGCGATGCGCCGCATCTGCACCGTTTCGATGCCATTCGTGATGATGCCGATTTCACCCTTCGTGCTCAGCCACTCGCACAATTCCACCGCATGGTCGATAAGCACCACCGTTTCGGGCAGCGTGTCGAGATAGCGTTCACTCGCCAAATTCGCATCGAAATCGAGCGAATTTTGCGCAAAAAGTGATCGGAATCGTTCGACTTTTAAGTGATTTTTGGTGGTTTTTCCGGCCTCGAACAGCTTCCACAATGCCAGATTACCTGCCTGATATTGTGCGAACAACTGGTCAGTATTTTCTTTATATCCCAATGCCTTGATAGTGCTGTCGAACGCCAGCCTCTCCGACGCACCGAAATCCAGCAACGTGTCGTCCAAATCAAACAGGAAAAGATTATAACTCATTGTTCTAAAAGCCTTTTGGTGATCCCGACTGGATTCGAACCAGCGGCCTACAGATTAGGAATCTGTCGCTCTATCCTGCTGAGCTACGGGATCTTATCCGTTGGAATACTCTGCCTTTTCCGCAAAGGCAACCCTTTCATGTCACGAAACATTCACACTCAGGCCGGTGGTGCTGGGGTAGTATGATTCGGTGTTTTCATGTCCAAAGGCAGGGCGATGACGGATTCGGCGACGCAAGATTTATCGGTGCTTTCTGCCTACAGCGCGGGGGAAATCGGCTGGCGCGAAGCCTGCAAGAAGCTGGTGCTGATGGACAT
>VGDC01000004.1 GCA_016869895.1 Alphaproteobacteria bacterium | reverse complement strand
CCGCCCCCATGCCGCCCATCATCAGTGACGGTGATGCACACTTTGCCGCCGCCCTGCACCTGCACGTCCACACGGGTCGCGCCCGCGTCGATGGCGTTCTCCACCAGCTCCTTCACCGCCGAAGCGGGCCGTTCGATGACTTCGCCCGCCGCAATGCGGTTGACGGTCACAGTCGGCAGGATGCGGATGGTTGGCGACATGGTTTGCTTTTTCCGATGCGAGGACAGCAGTCCGAGCGAGCCTTCAGCTGCGCGCCATGTGAGGAACAGGATGTTCCGCAGCGGGCGCATGTGAAGAGAGATACTCTCTGGCGAAAATCTTGCTGCCTTCCACGGCGGGTTGGTCATAAGCATTCACACCGAGCAAATGCGCGGTGAGCACCGTTTCCAGCATGAAATGCTGCAACAGCGCGCCGAGCGATTCCTCGTTCACGTCCTTCACACGCAGAACGCGCACGGGGCATTTGCCTTCGACGAGCGACTGTGTCGTGCCGTGTTGATACGCCGCCATCACATCGCCGATGCGCTGATCGCGGATGTAGGCCAGCGATTCCTCCTGCACCAGCGCGGCATCGATGCGCGGCCCCTGCCCTGCGGTTTCCGGCAGGATGAGGGTGAAGAACTTGTCCTGCGGGCCATCGAGATACAGCTGCAACTGGCTGTGTTGATCGACGGTGCCCATGGCGCGGATGGGGGTCGTGCCCTTGCCGTCCTTGCCGAGGCTTTCCGCCCAAAGCTGGCGGAACCACATGCCGAAATAGGCAAGGCGGTCGCTATAAGGCATCAGTACCGCGATGTCACGGCCTTTTTCCAGCAATGCGACATGCAAGGCCGCGCCGATGGCGGAAGCGGCTTTTTCGGGCGCGTCAGCGTTGTCGAGCAATTCGCGGATGGCTTTCGCCGCGCCCTTGCGGATTTTCCGCACGTCCAACCCTGCGGCAGCGGCAGGAATCAAGCCGACGCGGGAGAGCACAGAGAAGCGGCCACCGAGTTTCGGGTCATGCTCCAACGTGCGGATTTTGTAGCGTGTGGAAAGGCGGCGGAGCGGGTTGTCAGTGGGTTCGGTGATGCTCACCCATTGCTTGGCGATGGATTCTTCGCCGAGCTTTTCCTTGAACACGGAAACCAGCACCAGCGTCTGTGCGATGATTTCCGCCGTGCCACCGGATTTGCTGATGACCAACACGCCCGTCTGGCTCAAATCAACAGTAGAGAGCAGCATATCCATCGTCACCGGATCGACGTTATCCAGGAAGAAGATGCGCGGCGCGCCCAGTTTTCCAGCGGCGAAGGTGTTTTCTTTCAGCGCCACAAGGGTCTGACCACCGAGGCTGGAGCCGCCCGTGCCAACAACCAGAAGGGTCGAGAAATTCTTGCGGAACCAACCGCCGACTTCTTCGATTTCCGCCAAATCCGTTTCATCCTCCGCCAGATTCAGCATCGGCAGCGTGCGGTTCTTGCGCCAATCGGCGAGCGTGGCGATGCCGATTTTCAGCGCCGCGAAATGCGACGCAAGGTCACTATCGGTGATTCCCGCAGTGGTCTTGGCGGGAGCAATGTCGTGGGTGAAGGCCATGGGGCGTTCCTACAGTTATTCGGTTATGGTATCGGTTGGAACTTCCGCAGGTTCTGCGGCAGCTTCCGGTTCGGTCACTTCGGTGGCTGGTGCGGGCGTTTCTGCCTCCGCATCGGTCACGGTCGGTAATTCGGCGGGTTTTTCTTCGAGCGGCGCGACGACGGGTTTCTCATCCGTTTTCTTCGCGTCACGCACAGGTGCACCGACGCTGACAATCACCAGCTTATCCGGCTGCACCAGACGCTTCGCCACGCGCAGCACATCTTCCCGCGTCACCGCGCCGATGAGGGTATTGCGCTCTTTCAGGTAATCCTTGCCGAGGTTGAAACGCTGCATCACCTGCAGCATTCCCGCCAATCCATCGTTGCTGGCGAGCGACAGCGGCCATGCGCCGATGATGTAACCTTTCGCTTCGTCCACCTCTTCCTGCGAAATCTCGCCCGCAGCGACCCCAGTCAGCGTTTCGCGCATCACATCGTTGGCGGCGGCGGATTGTTCGTTGCGCGTGCCGAAACCTCCGGCGAAGAGCGCGCCATGGTCCATCACCTGCAAGCCCGTGTAAGCATAATAGGCCAATCCGCGCTTCTCGCGGATCTCATTGCCGAGCTTGGACGTCAACGTGCCGCCGCCGAGCAGGTGGTTCAGCACATAGGCGATGTAGAAATCCTCATCACTGCGCGCGATGCCTTCGCTGGCGAAGAGCGTCACCGTCTGGGGGATGGGGCGCGAAACCACGATGTCATCGGCCTTGGCTTTCCACTGGAAATCCGGCGTTTTCGCTTTGGGCGCGAACTCGGCCGGCAGAGCCGCGAGATGCGTATCCAGCAGCATTTTCAGCTCCGGCGCGGAAATATCGCCCACCACGGAAATGCGCAGATTGGCTGCGGTCACATAGTGTTTCTGGTAGTCCTTCAACTGCACCTGCGTGATGGCATTGATGCCCTCCGCCGTGCCTTCAGTCGGCCATGCATAAGGATGGTTACCATAGACCGCTTTGGCCAGTGTGCGCGAAGCGATATAGCGCGGTTGCTCCTGCATCTGGCGCAGTGCCGTGAGCATCTGGGCTTTCACGCGCGCCACATCCGCCGGAGCGAAGGTCGGCTTGATGAGCGCCAGCGCCATCAGCTCGAAGGCTTTATCAGCGTTTTCTTTCAGCGTTTCCAATTCGACGGTGAGATGGTCGTCATCCACCCCGAAGCTGAGGCGGATGGCATGGGATTCCAATGCTTCCTTGAACGCCAGCGATGTCAGCGTGCCTGCGCCTTCATTCAATAGCGCGGCGGCCATGGTGGCACGACCATGCAGGGCTGTCGTGTCGCTGGTGCTGCCTGCACCCTCAAAGGCGAGTTTGGCGGTGATGATGGGCGCGTTATCGCTCTGGATGAGCCATGCTTCTTTGCCCTTTTCACCGTAAGGCACGGTCTGCACGTCGATCTGCTGGGCGTGTGCCGCAAAGGGAATCAGACAGGCGAGGGAAAGGAGGAGGTTTCTCATGGGGCTTTCTCCTTCGCGACTGCCGCATTTGCTTGTTCTTGCGCCTGCAACCATCCGGTCACCGAACGCTCCGGTTTCAGCACGAAGGCAGCGGCTTGCTGCACCTGTTCCGGCGTCACCGCATCGATGTTATCCGGCCATGTGTTGAAAAATGTCTCATCCAAACCGACCATGTAAAGCTGCCCGAAGATATAGGCCAACGACTGCAGACCATCACGCGCGTAGATGATGCCGGCGCGCGCCTGCGTCTTGGCGCGGTCAAGCTCCGCTGCGGTCACGGGCTTGGCGATGACACTGCGCAGCACATCGTCGATGCCGTTCTCAAGCGCCTGCAAGCTCACGCCTTCTGCCGGAACGGCGGAAACGGTGAACACCGAAGGGCCGAGGTCAACGCCACTGTAATCCGCTGATGCGCCCACGGCCAGTTTACGCTTCACAACCAACTCCTGATACAAACGGCTGGTGTCCGTGCCGCCCAGCACTTGCGCCAGCAGGGAGAGGGCGAAGGCGTGTTCCTTCTCGCCGTTCACGAAGCTAGGCGCGAGGTAATCCCGCTCGAAGCTGGGTTGCAGCACTTTCTCGTCACGGTGGATGATGCGCCGCTCGGAATTGGGCTTCGGTTCCTGCGTCCAGTTCCGCGCCAGTTTCTCTCCGGCGGGAAGCACGCCGTAAGTCGTCTCCACCATGGGTTTCAGCTCCTTGGCGGTGATGTCCCCCGCCACGATGAGCACGGCGTTATTGGGGTGATAGAATCGGCGATACATGTCGAACACCTGCTCGCGCGACAGGGTGGACATCTCATGTCGCCAGCCGATGATGGAAGTGTGATAGGGGTGGTTGAGGAACAATGCGGCGCGCATTTGTTCCGACAAGACCGCAGAAGGCTGGTTGTCGATGCGCATGCTGCGCTCTTCGATGATGACCTCGCGCTCCTTGATGAATTCCGCCTCATCCACCTGCAGGTTGACCATACGGTCGGCCTCCAGCTTCATCACCAGCGGCAGGTTCTCCCGCGCGATATTGACGTAATATCCCGTGAAATCGAAGCTGGTGAAGGCGTTGTGGTCGCCGCCCGCTTTGGAGATGGTCTGCGAGTATTCGCCGACCTTCAGCGTCTTCGTGCCCTTGAACATCATGTGCTCAAGGTAATGCGCAAGGCCGGAAACGCCTTTCTGCTCATCGGCGGAACCGATGCGGAACCAGATCATATGGCTGATGGCGGGCACGCGATGGTTGGGAATGACCACCACTTCCATGCCGTTATCCAGCGTGAATTTCTCGACCTTCACCGCATCATCAGCGAATGCCGCCTGCGCGCAGGTGAGACCGACAAGCAGACAGGCGAGAAATTTACGCATGGTATTCCCTTCACGGATATTATTTGAACAGACGCTCCAGCGTGCTTTCCTGCTTCGGTTCCTGCACGGCCACTTCGCCCTCATTCACCGGCTTGCCCTCGGCCTTATTGGTCTGGATGCGCTCACGCTCCTTGGCAGCGTCCACCACCGGCTCGCCTTGCGCATCAGGGCGGAGTTTGTCGATAAAGTCTTTTTCCTGCTTCTCGGCTTCGATGAAGGGTTTGTTCTCCTCGTTCAGCACTTTGCGGATGTCATCATTCGCGTTCGCCGCTTTGGCGTTGCGCAGGAAGGATTCATCGCCTGCCGTGCGCAGCGTGCTTTCGGAAACGATAGGCGTAGCGGTCTCTGCCTGATAATTCGGGTCGGACGCACCGGGCGCGACGTAAGGCACGCTCTCACCGGTGAAGACCAGCGACTGCGCCTGTTCGGCAGCGGTCACGCCGGAGGACACAGGCTCTTCGGATGGCGGGCGCAGGTAATACACCGGCGGCACGGAAAGCGCAGGGCGCGAGACGACCTGGAATTCATCGGGCTGGTTGCGCTTCATGCCAAGGCTTTGGCGGACATCATTGCCCGTGCAGGCGGCAAGGCCGATGCAAAGCGGTGCCAGAAGCGCGAATGTGGTGATGGGTCTCAGCATGGAATGCTTTTCTCCGGCTCGGATTCAGGTGGATTTTTTGTCGGGGTTCACAATACTCTCCCAGCACAAAAGTACAACCCCAATAAATATCGCGCTATCGGCGATGTTGAAGGCTGGCCAGAACCATTCCCCGTGGTGGAAATAGAAGAAATCGGCCACCGCGCCCCAGCGGAAACGGTCGATGACATTGCCGATCGCCCCGCCGATGACGAAAGCCAGCGCAGTGGTGAGCAAGCGGGTCTGCGCGCGCCACATCCAGCCGACCATCAAAGCGGTGATGGCCAAAGCCATGCCGATAAGCAGGTATTTGCGCATTTCGCCGCTATCGGAGAACATGCCGAAGCTGATGCCTTGGTTCCACACCATCACCAGCTTGAAGAACGGCAAGACGTCGATACCCGCGTTACCCTTTTCGACGAGCAAATCGACCAATGCGAATTTGCTGGCCTGATCGGCGATGAAGATGACCAACGCCAGCACAAGGCCAAGATAGAAATGACGGGTGGGAGGAGGAATGTTCATAGCCTGTTTTCCTTATGATTCCAGCAAGCGACGGGCGGTGGCGGAGTCTTCCGCGATTTGCGCTTTCAGCGCGTCCAGCCCGTCGAATTTCTTTTCGGCACGGATGAAATCCGTCAACTGCACGGAGAGTTTGCGCCCGTAAAGGTCGATGTTCCGGTCGAACAGATGCACCTCCAGCAAGCGGCGCGTGCCGTCCACCGTCGGGCGCGTGCCGAGGTTCGCCACGCCCGCCATCTGTTCTCCGTCCAACTCCACGCGCACGGCATACACCCCTGCTTTGGGCAGGAACAGCGGCGAAGGGCGGATATTGGCGGTGGGGAAACCCAGCGTGCGGCCGCGTTGATCGCCTTTGATGACCAAACCGCGAATGGCATAAGGACGACCGAGAATCGCGCTGGCGGCGCCCACGTCACCTTCCGAAAGCGCATGGCGCACGGCGGAAGAGGAATAGACCGCATCGCCATTCATCGCGGCATCCACCTGCGTATAGCCGAAGCCGAGTTCTGCCGATTTCTGCGCGAGGAAGGCGCTGTCTCCCTGCCGTTTATGGCCGAAAGCGAAGTTATGCCCCGTCACCACATGGCTGACCTTCAGCCCGTCGAGCAAGATATCCTGAATGAAAGCATCTGCGCTAAGCGCGGCGAAAGCGGCGTTGAAATGGGCGACATAGAAATAATCCACGCCGATTTCCCGCAACAGACGCGCTTTTTCCGCGAAGGGCACGATGCGCAGCACCGGCAACGCAGGATTGAAGAAACGGCGCGGATGCGGCTCGAACGCCATCACCGCCAGCGGAACGCCCTTCGCATTCGCCAGCGCGCGGGCGCGGGAAAGCACCGCCTGATGCCCCGCATGCACGCCGTCGAAGTTGCCCAGCGCGATGACGCTGCCTTGGGCGGCTTCCGGCCAGAATGGTATGCTATGCACGATACGCACGGTTTTGCTGTTCCCTTGGAAAGATGGCCGCACCATAGCAGCACCGCCGCGCTTTGTCACCTGATGGGTGATGAAAAACCATTGGAGGCTGCGAAGAAACGGGAGTATACATACCGCTTGTTTAGGGGTTCACCGCATGTCACTCGTCCGTTCCGCATCGACCATCGGGTTTTTCACGCTGATTTCCCGCGTGTTCGGCTTCGTGCGCGACATCTTCATCGCCCGTTTCCTCGGCGCAAGTATGTTGACGGATGCCTTCTTCGTCGCCTTCAAGCTCCCGAATTTCATGCGCCGTTTGTTCGCCGAGGGCGCGTTCAACGCCGCTTTCGTGCCGCTCTACGCCGCCACGCTCACCGAAGACGGCAAGGAATCCGCGCAGAAAATGGCCAGCGAGGCGATGTCCGTCCTGCTGTTGACGCTTATCGGCGTGACGGTGCTAATGGAGATTTTCGCGCCACAGTTGATGACCGTCCTCGCCCCCGGTTTCAGCGGCGATCCCGAAAAATTTGAACTGACGGTGACGCTGACGCGTATCACCCTGCCCTATATCATCTTCATCTCGCTGGTGTCGTTGATGGGCGGCATCCTCAACAGTTTCGAGCGTTTCGCGGCGGTCGCCGCCACGCCTATCCTCATGAACCTGACGCTCATCGTCGCCATCGTCGGTTTCCGCCATGCCTTTCCCACGCCCGCCCATGCGCTGGCATGGGGCGTTTTCGCTTCCGGTGTGGTGCAATTCGTCTGGCTTTGGGTGGTGTGCCTGAAACTGAAAGTCATGCCGCGCCTGAATTGGCCGGTCATCACCCCGAAGGTGAAGCGATTGCTCATCCTCATCGGCCCCGCAGCGCTCGGCGCAGGTGTCGCGCAGGTGAACCTGATGATCGATATGATTATCGCGTCGAGCATCCCCGAAGGCGTGTCGTATCTCTATTATGCCGACCGCATCGTGGAGCTTCCGCTGGCGGTCATCGGCATCGGCATCGGCACGGCTCTGTTGCCGATGTTGTCGAAACAACTTCGCGCGGAAGACAAATCCATCGCCAACCACACCCAGAACCGCGCGCTCGAACTTGTGCTGTTACTTTCCTTGCCCGCTTCGGCTGCGCTGATGGTCATCGCCCAGCCCATCATCGCCACGCTTTTCGAATATGGCGCGTTCGGCGCGGAGCAGACCGCCAAGACTTATCCTGCCCTCATCGCCTTCTCTTTCGGCCTTCCCGCCTTCGTGCTGGTGAAGGTGCTGGCACCCAGTTTCTTCGCGGCGCATGACACGAAAACCCCCTTCCAGATCGCCGCGGTTTGCGTGGTGCTGAACCTCATCCTCAACCTCGCGCTCATCGGCCCGCTGGCGCATGTGGGCATGGCATTGGCGACTTCCATAGCGTCTTGGGTCAATGTCGGCTCTATGGTGGTAATTCTGCGCAAACGCGACCTGCTGCGCTTCGATGCCCAGCTCCGCCAGCGCGCGCCGCGCATCTTCTTCGCCAGCGCGATGATGGCGAGCGTGCTGGTGCTCGCCTATTCTTTCACCCATCACCTCTTCGGCGAGTCGATGCACATCAAGGCGACCGCTCTGGCGCTGCTCATCGGCATCGGTTTGGCGGTCTATGCCTTCCTAGTGCTGACGCTTAAGGTAGCAAAATGTGGAGATATAGCGCAGCTTATGCGCTGAGAAGATCTAAAACTTCGGTGAAAAATGTATTATATTACTCACAGTGTGGTATTTGCCATCAAAAAAGGCCTTTAGGTATACAGTGTATTGATTTCCAGGCCGAATCCGGTGGCGGTATTGGGTTTCATTCTCTGCAAGTCTTTCAAGCTGTGTCACACCATTGGCTTGAATGACCCATGTCAATGTCCCTGCATTTTCGCCATTTTTAAGAGCAGTTCTGTTTATGGTGTAATCTTCTGATACCCATATTTCCGCGTAAGGGGTAACAGTGGCTCTTTCCTCCGACGGAGAAAGAAAAATCGACAGCGTGATGCCTATTAAAGACGCCAGAATTGCGAAGTATAAGCGCTTGTCAGATTTGCGGCCTACAGAACCCGAGGCAGCTTCTTGGGGCGGTGGCGCTGTAAAGGCGCTGGAGGGAAAACCCAAAGTCTGAACATTGCCAATTTCGACAGGCTTCTCGCCATGGTGTGAAGGGGTGTAGAGTTGGCCGTATTCAACAGCAGTTGGGGCATCCTTATGGGCAACCTCCACCAACACTGCATTGTGTTTTATGCCGTTGTTCGAGAGATACCCATCGTAGGCCAATGCGTAGGCCACCACATCTGAAGGCAAATGCCGCAGAGCGAGCTTTGCCTGGAACACACTTTCTTCCAGTGTCTCGGCAGCATAACGCTCAAGCGTGATTTCACCATGTTGTTTCAGGCAAATGATGAACGGGATGAGTGAATCCGAGCCTTGCAATGAATAAAATGCATGATCAAGCGCCTTATTCAGCAGTTGCTGCGAATGCAGTTGTCCTGCTTCCACAATAACTCCTATCAGTGCTTATTTTGCCCCTGCGGCTTGATGAAGTGCAGACGCGACCAGATGCTCTTCTTCGCGAAGTAGAAGAACACGGTCATGATGGCAAGGAAGACCATCACCTTGATGCCCATCTGTTTGCGCTGTTCCATCTCCGGTTCTGCCGCCCATTGCAGGAAGGTCACCACGTCGTGGGACATCTGCGCCACGGTCGCTTCCGTGCCGTCCTGATAGGTCACCACGCCGGAGGCCAGCGGGGGCGCCATAGCGAGGATGCCACCGGGGAAATAGGGGTTGGTGTACTGGCCGGGGCCAGCCACGATGCCTTCATGCACGGGCTCGTCATAGCCGGTGAGCAGCGAATAGACGTAATTCGCGCCGTTCGGACGCGCTTTGATCATCAGGCTCAGATCCGGTGGATATGCCCCGCCGTTCGCGGCGCGAGCGGCTTTTTCGTTCGCGAAGGGCGGCACAAAACGGTCGGAGAGGATACCCGGACGGGTGAACATCTCGCCGTCGTCATTGGGGCCATCGGTGACGGTGTAGCCTTTGGCGATTTCCTTGGCTTCCGCTTCGGAGAAACCGATGGCCGTCAGGTTACGGAACGCGATGCGCTTCAAGCCGTGGCATGCGGCGCAGACTTCTTTATACACCTGCAGACCGCGCTGGGCGGATTGCTGATCGACACGACCGAGCGGGCCGTCGAATGCCCAATCGACATGCTTGGGGTGCTGGGCATCCGTCGCTGCGAGTGCCGGCAGGGCTGCGCCCGCCATGATCGCCGTCGTCGCAAGAAGGGTAATGAGTGAACGTTTCATTGAAAGCTCCTTACGCGTGGGAATGGCTGGACGTTTCTTTTGCGGTCACGGATTCCGCGATGCTGACAGGCAGCGGGAGCGGAACTTCGCGGCGCGAGATCAACGGCAGCAGCACGAGGAAGTGGAAGAAATAGTAGAAAGCGGTGATACGCGCGACCGAGATGTCAGGCAACCATGCTGCCAGACCACCTGCAGGGATGGTCAGCAGCCAAGCGGTGCCAGGCAGCGCATTGCCTTCCGCATCCACGGCGCGTTCCGCCACGAAGGCGATGATCACGCCCCAATCCGCGCTCTGGCCACCGGCATAGCCGAGGATAAGGCAGTTCACCGCGAAGACCCAGAAGGCGATCTTGAACAGCGGGCGGAAGGTCGCGGCGCGGACTTTGGAGAAGTCGAGCCACGGCAGCACGAAGAGGATGAGCAGCGAGCCGAACATCGCCAGAACGCCGAGGAGTTTATCGGGCACGGCGCGCAGGATGGCGTAGAACGGCAGGAAGTACCACTCCGGTACGATATGCGCAGGGGTCACCATCGGGTTCGCTTCGATGTAGTTGTCCGGATGGCCGAGGTAGTTCGGCGCGAAGAACACGAAGAAGGCGAAGACGATGAAGAACACGCTGAAGCCGAGGAAGTCCTTCACGGTGTAGTACGGGTGGAAGGGGATGTTATCCTGCGGGCCTTTCGCATCGATACCCAGCGGGTTGTTCGAACCATGCTGATGCAGCGCGACGACGTGCAACGCCACGACACCGACGATGACGAAGGGCAGCAGGTAATGGAGGGCGAAGAAGCGGTTGAGCGTCGGGTTATCGACGGAGAAGCCACCCCAGAGCCAGGTCACGATGCTTTCGCCGATGAGCGGGAAGGCCGAGAAGAGGTTGGTGATAACCGTTGCGCCCCAGAAGCTCATCTGACCCCATGGGAGAACATAGCCCATGAAAGCGGTGGCCATCATGAGGATGAGGATGACGACACCCAGCCACCACAGGACTTCGCGGGGGGATTTATACGATCCGTAGTAAAGCCCGCGGAACATGTGGATGAAGACGACGATGAAGAACATCGATGCGCCGACGGCGTGGGAATAGCGGATGAGCCAGCCATAGTTCACGTCGCGCATGATGTGCTCGACGGAATCGAAGGCGAGGTGGGTATGGGCGGTGTAGTGCATCGCCAGCGTGATACCCGTGACGATCTGCACGATGAGGCAGATGAGCGCCAGCGAACCGAAGTTCCACCAGTAGTTCAGGTTGCGCGGAGTGGGATATTCATAAGCCGTGTGCTTCGCTGCGCTGATGAGCGGCAGACGGTAATCGAACCATTCCGCTGCATCGCTGACTTTCTTGGACAGACCGGACTTTGCAGGCGTCACTGGCACAAGTGCTTTCGATTTGGATGTTTTAGCCATGTATCAGGAACTCCTGCTTAACCGATTTTGATTCGGGTGTCGGAAAGGAACGCATATTCGGGCACGACGAGGTTCGTCGGCGCGGGGCCTTTGCGGATGCGTCCCGAAGTATCGTAATGCGAGCCGTGGCACGGGCAGAACCAGCCATCGAACTCACCGGCGCGGTTGCCGAGGGGCACGCAACCGAGGTGGGTGCATACGCCGAGCATGACCAGCCACTGGGCTTTGCCTTCTTTCACGCGGTCTTTATCGGCCTGCGGGTCGCGCAGCGCGCTCATCTCCACGGCGTTCGCCTCTTCAATCTCCTGCGCGGTGCGGTGACGCACGAAGACAGGTTTGCCGCGCCACAGCACGGTGATGCTCTGCCCTTCGGCGATAGGGCCGAGATCGACTTCGGTGGAGGACAGCGCCAATACGTCAGCGGCGGGGTTCATCTGATCGACCAGCGGCCATGCGATGGACGCAGCACCCACAGCGGCGAGGCCGCTTGCGGTGAGCACGATGAAATCGCGGCGTGTTTCGCCCTCTTCATGGGACGGCACTTCGGGTGCGGGGGCGGGAGTTTTGGTGGTTGCCATAGTAGATGTCCTTGGGGTTGACCACGGAAATAGAAGAAATGCGCGCAGGGAATTGCACGATTATACGGTGTATTTAAGTGGAAAATTCACATAAATCAATTTTTCTTTCGCGCAATATGCTAGATTCCTCCGTGAATTGAGGTAAAACCGCAACATGACCACTGCCATCTCCATCGCGCTCTACCAGCCGGACATCCCCCAGAACCTTGGGGGAACCTTGCGTCTGGCCGCGTGTATGAATGTGGAGACGCATGTCATCGAGCCGTGCGGTTTCGTGTTCGACGACCGGAAACTGCACCGTGTCGGTCTTGATTACACCGACCTCGCACCGCTGAAAAAACACTCCTCGTGGGATGCCTTCCGCGCGTGGCAGCAAAGCCAGAACCGCCGCCTCGTGCTGCTGACCACCAAGGGCAGCACGCCCCTGCCCGATTTCACCTTTCAGGACGGTGATATATTGCTGGCAGGTCGGGAATCCGCCGGTGTGCCGGAATCGGTTGCGGATTGCGCCGATGCGCGTATTGTCATTCCGATGCAGCCGCCTGCGCGTTCCCTGAACGTCACGGTCAGCATCGCCATGTGCCTCACCGAAGCCCTTCGCCAGACCCGCCAATTCCCTAACCCGCAAGGATGACCATGCCCAACGCCGTATTCCGCGCCTTCATCAATTCCAAACACGGCCTGAAAATGGCGTGGCGGGAGGATGCGTCCTATCGCCGCACGGTGTGGCAGGTGGTGGCGGCCATCGCGCTGGCGACTTTTCTTGCGTGGTGGATGCCCCTTTCCACGGGGCAATGGCTGGTGCTGGTCGCGTCGCAGTTGCCCATCGTCATCGTGGAGCTCATCAACACCGCCATCGAAGCCGTGACGGACAAGGCCAGCCCCGAACGCTCGAAACTGGCGAAAAAGGCCAAGGATGTCGGCAGCGCCGCCGTGCTCATGACCCGTTTGATGACGCTGCTCATCTGGGTGGTTGTCCTCTTCGCGGCATTCTTCTAAGGAGTCTTTATGCGTCAGAACACCGCTCAGGCCTATCCCTTCCCCGCTGACGAACTAGAAGCGCGCAAAGCCACGGCGCAAGCGTGGTTCCGCGAATTGCGCGATGCCATCTGCGCCGAGTTCGAGACAATCGAGGATGAACTGGGCGGCGATGCGCCTGTGGGACGGTTCGCGCGCAAGCAGTGGGACAGAGAAGGCGGCGGTGGCGGCGAGATGAGCCTCATGAAAGGCCGTGTCTTCGAGAAGGTCGGGGTGAATATCTCCACCGTCCACGGCGAATTCTCCCCTGAATTTCGCAAGCAGATTCCCGGCGCGGCGGAAGACCCACGTTTTTGGGCATCAGGCATTTCGCTGGTGGCGCATATGCGCTCGCCTTTAGTTCCTGCTGTGCATATGAACACCCGCTTCATCTGCACCACCAAGCAATGGTTCGGCGGGGGCGGAGACCTCAACCCCATGTTTCCGGTGGAGCAGGACACGGCGGATTTCCACGCCGCTTTCAAAGCCGCTTGCGATGGCTACCGCGAAGGCGCATACGCCGAGTATAAACAGTGGTGCGATGAGTATTTCTTCATTCCCCACCGCAATGAACCGCGCGGTGTGGGCGGCATATTCTATGATTACGCGAATAGCGGCGATTGGGAGCGGGATTTCGCCTTCACGCAGAACGTCGGCAAGGCATTCTTGGAGGTGTACCCCAAACTCGTCCGCCGCCATATGTTCGAAACGTGGACGCCGGAGCAGCGCGAGCACCAGCTACGCAAGCGCGGGCGGTATGCGGAGTTCAATCTGGTCTATGATCGTGGCACGAAATTCGGCCTGATGACGGGCGGCAACACCGAGGCTATCCTCATGAGCCTCCCTCCGGAAGCGAAGTGGGATTAGGGAATCACACGCGGTAAGATTACGCTTAACATCATTGTAATGCCCACGCCGCCTACATAATTAAGCATCCGAAGTTTACGTGGAATCGCGTATTTATGATTCAGATGATTGATTCCAATCCCCACGAACCCTCCAACGATATAAAACCATACACAAAACAAAAACAACCCATAGAGCATGAACTCTTTTGGTAAGTCTGGTTTGCTAGCCAGAAGTTGTTCATGAACAACATAAAAACTTACCATTGCCAATATATGGATTGCCGAAAAAGCAAGAATCCAATTTCGCTTCAATGGAAGGCACAACCCTGTCAAATAGGGCATGAAGATAAAAAGAGCTACTAGCAGCTTCATTTAACTACTTCTTGTTTTTTACTTCCATCCACCCCGAATCGACGCTCGATGTACCACAGCAGCAGTAGTGCGGGCACGGCGAGGAGGGACGAGATAGCGAAGAACCACATCCAGCCCACGGTTTCCGCCAGTTCGCCGGAAGTGGTGGAAAGGAAGGTGCGCGCCACCGCCGCGAGGGACGACAACAGCGCATATTGCGTGGCGGTGTAATTCACACGGCACAGCGACGACAGATAGGCGATGAAGGCCATGCTGGTCATGCCCGCCGTGGAATTCTCGGAGATGATGCACAGCGCGAGGAACAGGTGATTCGCACCGAGGTACGCCTGCCCCACCAGCAACAGGTTGGTGAGCATATGCAGGAAGCCGCAGACGAGCAGGGTTTTATACACCCCATATCGCGCCACTAATCCTCCGCCGATAATCGCGCCCACAAAAGTGGCGAACATGCCATAGACCTTCACGATTTCGGCGATGTCGGCTTTCGTGAAACCGATTTCCAGCAGGAACGGATTGAACATCACGCCCAGATACGCATCCGCCAAGCGGAACAGCACCACGAAGAGCAGGATATGCAGCCAGCCCGGACGCTGCATGAAATCCACGAAAGGGTCTGCCACGTTCTGTTTCAGCCATTCGGGCATGGTGAGTTTCTCGCCCGCGTGTTTGGCTTCGTATATTGCGCTGGCATCGGGTTCTTTCACGAACAAAGTCGTGAGGATACCCACGCCCATCAGCGTCGCCATGCCCAGATACGTCAGCTGCCAGCTGGCGGAGAAGCCATAGCCGCCGTGGGTCTGCAACAGCTGCGCGCCCATCAACGCACCCGCGCCGGAAATGAGCATCGCCAAGCGATAACCGATGCTGTAAAGCGCGGCGGCGGAGGCCTGCGCTTCGGTTTCGATGCGCTCGACACGGTAAGCATCAATCACGATGTCTTGGCTCGCCGAGCAGAAAGCAAGGAAAAAGGCCGCCAAGCCGAACAGCCAGACGTCCTGTGTCGGGTCGGTCAAGGCCATGCTGGCGATTGCGCCTGTTAATACTAGCTGCGTGGCCATCAGCCAGCCACGGCGGCGGCCAAGCAATCGCCCCAGCGCAGGGAAATGCGTGCCGTCGATGATGGGAGCCCAAAGGAATTTCAGGGAATACGGCGCGGCGAGCGCGGCGAAGATGCCGATGGAGGATTTGTCGATGCCCACTTCCGCCAGCCACGCGAAGAGCGTGGAGGCCGTGAGCGCCAGCGGCAGACCGCTGGAGAAGCCGAAGAAAAGCATGCTGCGGATGCGCGGGTCAGAATAGGTCTTGAATGCCCGAAGAATCCGCTGATACGCCATTATGCCGCTTCCACCAAGTCGCTCAAGGGTTTGAGCGTGCGTGCGCCCATGTGCTGGATGATCTTCGCGGCGCATTTACCGCCCAGTTCCGCGCATTCTTTCAATCCCCAGCCGCGCTGCAAGCCATACATGAATCCGGCGGCGTAAAGGTCGCCCGCGCCGGTGGTGTCCACCACTTTGGCGACAGGGGCGGCGGGAACGGCGATGGTCTCCTGCGCGGTCACGATGACCGAGCCTTTTTCGCTGCGGGTGATGACGGCGATGTCGCAGATGCCGCGGATGGCTTCCGCCGCTTCCTCGAAGGTGTCTTTCTTATAGAGCGTCTTCACTTCCTCTTCATTGGCGAAGACGAGGTCGCAATCCTGAATCAGATCGAGGAATTCCTGATGGTGGTTCTCGATGCAGAACACGTCGGAAGGCGTGAAGGCCACTTTGCGGCCGTGTTTCTTTGCGAGGCGCATGGCTTTGCGGATGGCGTCCTTGGTGGACGGCTCATACCACATATATCCTTCGATATAGGTGATGGCGGATGCGGCGATTTCTTCCTCGACCACGTCAGAATCATCGAGCGTGGAGCACGCGCCGATATAGGTGTTCATGGTGCGCTGGGCATCAGGCGTCACGAAGATGAGGCAACGCGCGGTGGCTTTGCCTTCAGTGGCGGGAGGCGTGGAATAGCGCACGCCCGTGGCGCGCATGTCATGGGTGAAGATGTTGCCCAGCTGGTCGTTGCGCACCTTGCCGATGAAGGCAGCGGTGCCGCCCAGAGATGCGATGCCCGCCAGCGTATTCGCCGCCGAACCGCCGGATACTTCCGCCGCAGGGCCCATGTTCTTGTAAAGCACATCGGCGCGCTCTTCGTCGATGAGGATCATCGTGCCTTTGCGCAGGCCGAAATCATCGATGAATTTATCGTCGCTGAAGCTGAGCACATCCACGATGGCATTGCCGATTCCCAATACGTCATACTTCACTTCGGTCATGAGAGTATCCTTCTCGCCTTTTCAAGGTGCTGGGGGGTATCCACGCCCAGCGGTACGGTTTCCACGATGGCCACATCGATGCGCATGCCGTTCTCCAGCGCGCGCAGTTGCTCCAGCTTCTCGCGCAGCTCCAGCGGGCTGGGCGGCAGGCTGACGAATCGCCGCAGCGAATCGCGGCGGTAAGCATAGATGCCGATATGGTGGTGTAATTCCCCCTCGCCATGGGGCGCGGAGCAGCGGGTAAAATACAGCGCGCGGCCGATTTGTCCAGTTTTATCCTTAAACGCGATGACGGGCTTAACTACCGCAGGGTCGGATTTCTCCTCCTCATCGTGGATGACACAGGCCAGCGTGGCGATATCCACGGCGGGGTCGGCCAGCGGCGCGACGACTTGGCGCACCAGCGCGGGGTCGAGGGTCGGCAAATCGCCCTGCACGTTCACGATGGTCTGATACTTCGCGCCAAGGTCGAAATGGGTATAGGCCTCCCAGATACGGTCGGAGCCGGAAGGGTGGTCAGGACGGGTGAGGATGGCCTTGCCGCCCGCGGCGGTGATGACATCGGCGATGCGTTGGTCGTCGCAGGCCACGAGCACTTCACCCACGCCCGCCTCCACCGCCCGCTCCCACACGTGCTGGATCATCGCCTTGCCGTTTATATCGGCCAAAGGCTTATCGGGCAGGCGGGTCGAACCCATCCGCGCGGGGATGATGATGAGCGTGTCGTGGTGCTGCATAGGAAAATTGTTCTAATCACTTGATTGATAGGCCGTGTACGTTTATAGAGGTAGTGTGCTTTTTGTGCGAAGTCAAACGATTCGCGCCCGAAAAGCCGTGGGTTTTCAGGTTCGTTTTACGTCGCTTTATTTCTATATGGTGCTTCCTCCATGTCCCTTGAATTGAATAAGATTTCCGCTGCTGTCCTCGTTGCTGGCCTCATCGGTCTGGTCTCCGGTAAAATCGCCAGCGGCATCTACCTGCCCCCCGCCCATCATGGCGAAGAAGCACCCAAACGCGGCTATCAGATCGAAGTCGTGGAAGACACCTCCTC
>VGDC01000003.1 GCA_016869895.1 Alphaproteobacteria bacterium | reverse complement strand
ACGCCGGAGTTCAGGAACGCCATCTCGCGGATGCGGTGTTCCAGCGTTTTGTAGTCGAATTCGACGTGGCTGAAGGTCTCGGTGGAAGGCAGGAAGGTGACTTCCGTGCCACGCTCCCCGTTACCGGGGCCGACGACTTTGAGCGGCGCGACCGTCTCACCGTGGTGGAATTCGATGAAATGCTCTTTATCGTCGCGCCAGATGCGCAGTTTCAGCGACACGGAAAGCGCGTTCACCACGGAAACACCCACGCCGTGCAGACCACCGGAGACCTTGTAGGAGTTCTGGTCGAACTTACCGCCCGCATGCAGCTGGGTCATGATGACCTCTGCGGCGGAGACACCCTCTTCCTTGTGCATATCGACGGGAATACCGCGACCGTTATCGCGCACAGTCACCGAACCGTCGGCGTTGATGCGCACGATGATCTTGTCGCACCAGCCGGCGAGGGCTTCGTCGATGGCGTTATCGAGCACTTCATAGACCATGTGGTGCAAGCCAGAACCATCATCCGTATCGCCGATATACATGCCGGGGCGTTTGCGTACCGCATCAAGCCCTTTCAGGACTTTGATGGAATCCGCGCCATAATCGGAATTATTGCGTTCGGGAGTATCCATCTGGGTCACTTTCTCGGAAAGATTTTCGGCTGATTCGACAGCGTTCGCGGCGGTGTTCTGGTTGCTCATAAAAACCTCAAGATATGGTAGTCGTCACTCTACAATCCACGGGTCATTTTTGCAAGCGAACAGTGGCATCGGAAACGCTAAAAAATTGCGCTTTTCCGGATAAGTGGCCGAAGGTTTCGGCGTCCGTTCCGGTGAGCCAAGCCTGCACCCCTATATCTAGTATCTCATCGGCCAGCTGGGCACGGCGTTTGAGGTCAAGATGCGCCACCACTTCATCGAGCAAAAGAATGGGCGCACCGCTTCCCCAAAGGGCACGGGCACGGGCGACCGCCAGCATGATGGAAAGAAGCACGGCTTTCTGCTCACCGGTGGAGCAATAGGCCGCTTCCATGCCCTTGGCGACGTGATAGACCATCAATTCACTGCGGTGGATGCCCTCCCCTGTCCGTCCGGCATAGCCATCCTCGATGCGGCGGGCAGCCAGCAACTCGCGGAAGCGGTCTTCCGCCTCCAGCGAAGTCATCCCCTGCTCCAAGAGCCCCTCGACCGCACCGTTCAACTCCAACTTCGCCTGCGGGAAATCCAGCGTGGAGGTGGAAATCACCGCGTTTAATCGCTCCAGCACCTGTAAGCGATGCGCGGCGACGGCCACGGCGTGCTCTGCCATCTTGCGCTCCAGCGCCGCGAACCACACGGCATCCCCGCGCCGCTCCTGCAACAACAGGTTACGCTCGCGCATCGCCGCTTCATAGGCATTCACATGACTGGCATGGCCGGATTCGAAGCCGTAAACCAGACGGTCAAAGAACTTGCGGCGGGCGGATTGGCCTTCCTGAAAAATCTGGTCAAGCTGGGGGGTGAGCCAAACGACATTCAGCACATCCGCCAAAGCGTTCTGACTGACGGGCGAGCTGTCGATGCGCACTAATCGGCGTTCCGTTCCCGCAGACCCGCTGTCCCCGTCGCGCCCTGTGGCGACATCCGTCACCTCGCCGAAGCTGCGCACCTGCGCTGTCACCGCCCAAGGCATGGGGAACGGGTTGGATTCACCCGCAGGCATACGGCGGTCGATGTCAGGCAGTTGCGCACGGCGGATGCCGCGACCGGGCGACAGCAGCGAAACCGCCTCAAGGATATTGGTCTTTCCTGCCCCATTCGCGCCCATCAGCACCACAGGCGCTGAATCAACATTCAGAGAAAGGTAAGCGTAATTGCGGAAATTGGTGAGAGTAAGCTTAGAAAGCGAAGCCGCGGAAGCATTGCTTCCGTAAACGGAAGAAGGCGCTGCGGCAGGTTCCCCCACACGCGCGCCTTCTTTCATCACTTGTGGCGATTCGCTCACCCGTCAACTCACACGCGCATCGGCATGACGACGTAGAGTGCGCCGATGTCAGCGGAGTCGCGCACCAGCGCGGGGGAAGCGGAATCGGCCAGTACGAACTGGGCGGTCTCGCCTTCGATCTGCGCCATCATCTCCAGCAGGTAGCGGGAGTTGAAGCCGATTTCCAACGCATCCGCGCCATACTGCACGTCGAGGTCTTCGCTCGCGGTGCCGTTTTCGGGGCTATTCGCGGACAGGGTCAATTTGCCCTTCTGGATTTTCAGTTTCACACCGCGGGATTTGTCGGACGCGATGACGGATACACGGTCAACCGCGGAAGAGAACAGCGACGCGCTCACTTCCAGAATCTTGTCGTTCGCGGAAGGAATGACGCGGTCATAGTCAGGGAACGTGCCGTCAATCAGTTTTGACACGAGAACCGCATTGCCGCAGACGAAGCGGATTTTGCTTTCAGACACGGAAACCTGCACTTCGGAGACTTCGTTCTCCAGCAGTTTCTTCAGTTCGGCTATGGTCTTGCGGGGGATGATGACACCGGGGATGCCCGCCGCGCCAGCAGGCAGCGCCACTTCGATGCGCGCCAGACGGTGACCGTCGGTTGCCACGGTGCGCAGCACTTTGTCTTTATCACCGGCGACATGCAAGTAGATACCGTTCAGGTAATAACGGGTCTCTTCCGTGGAGATGGCAAAGCGGGTCTTATCGACCAGCGCCAGCAGCTCGGCTTTGGCGAGGGTGAAGTTATGGCTGAAATCGCCTTCCGCCATCACGGGGAAATCCGCGACAGGCAGGGAGGACAGGGTGAAGGAGGACTGACCAGCGTTGATGGAGACCTTGCCCGCATCGGTGGATTCCAGCTCGACCAGCGCGCCATCCGGCAATTTGCGGATGATCTCATAGAAGGTGTGCGCGGGAACGGTGGTCGACCCAGCGAGTTCGACCTGCGCCGCGACGGTCTCGACGATGGCGATGTCCATGTCGGTGGCGGTCAGGCTGAGGGTCGAGCCTTCACCAGCGAGTTTCACGTTGGAAAGGATGGGGATGGTGCCGCGCTTCTCGACGACGGACTGGATGTGGCCCAAAGCTTTCAGGATGACGGAGCGGTCGATAACCAGTTTCATATTGCCTGCGTTGTCCTTCAAATTGCTGTTTTTTTCTACGGATGAGGTCTGCATGGCTTCCCACTTTGACTAACGGTTGAGATAAGATAACGAATTGTTATTCAATGCTTATTCTATTCGGAATCCAGTGGCAGGCATCCACCCCGGAAAAGGTCGTATGATACTAGCAGAGCATCTTCAGAAATCAAGCTCCGCTCAGCAAGTTTCCACTCAACTTTCAAGTGCGCGGCTCAGGATATTGATATCCGTCGATAAATCGCTATCGGACTCGCGCAGTTCTTCGATGCGCTTCACCGCGTGCATGACCGTCGTATGGTCTTTGCCCCCGAATTTGCGGCCGATTTCCGGCAAGGATTTGGTCGTCAGCTTCTTTGCAAGGTACATGGCGACCTGACGCGGACGGGCGACGACGCGGGAACGGCGGGCGGAATGCATCTCCGTCAGCTTGATATTATAATGCAGCGCGACGGCCTTCTGAATGTCTTCGATGGTGATGTGGCGGTCATTGGCGCGCAGCAGGTCTTTCAACACTTCCTGCGTGCTTTCGACGCTGATGGTCGAGCCGACGAGGGTGGAATGGGCGACCACGCGGTTCAGCGCGCCTTCCAGTTCGCGGACGTTGGAGGTGATTTTGCTGGCGAGGAATTCCAGCACCTTGCAGGGCACTTCGATGCCTTCGAGCTTCTCGGCTTTGGACTGGAGAATGCCAAGGCGCAGTTCGTAGGTAGTGGTGTGTACGTCAGCCACTAAGCCCCAGCCGAGGCGCGAGCGGATGCGCTCTTCGATGCCTTCAAGGTCGGAAGGAGAACGGTCACCAGAGATGATGAGCTGTTTCTTCTGGTCGATCAGTGCGTTGAACGTGTGGAAGAATTCTTCCTGCGTGCTGTCCTTGCCACTGATGAACTGCACGTCATCAATCATGAGCACGTCCACGGAGCGCAGCTTTTCCTTGAAGGGCATGGTGTCCTTGAAGCGGAGCGCGCGGATGAACTGGTACATGAACTTCTCGGCGGACATATACAGCACGCGGCGTTCCGGGTTCTCACGGCGAATCTGCCATGCCAATGCGTGCATCAAGTGGGTCTTGCCCAAACCCACGCCGCCATGAAGGAACAGCGGGTTGCAGCCGACTGGCGCTTCATGGGATTCCGCGACGCGGCGCGCAGCGGCGTAAGCCAGCTCGTTCGGCTTGCCGACGACGAAATTCTCGAAGGTGAAACGGGGGTCAAGCGGCGAACCGAGGGTGAATTCCTCATCATCCTCGACGCTATCGACGCGGGGGCGGGAATCCGCAGCACGGTCATAGGCCAGTTTCACGGCGGAATCATCCGCGACGACCGCAGGAGCGGCGACAACGGCAACAGGCGCATCAACGGCAGGGGCGCTGCGCAGGATGATGTCCACCGCCAGCACGGAGTCTTGCTCCTGACGCCAAGCATTGCGGAGTTCGCTGGCATAGTTGTTCACGACCCATTCACGGGTGAAACGCGTCGGCGCGGTCATCACGGCGGTGCTGCCGTCCAGACGGTCAAAACCCAGACCATCGAACCAGCTGCGGAACACGGCATCGCCACAAGCCTCACGCAAACGGGAACGGACGCGGTTCCATAATGCCTCGGCCTCGAACTCCGAGCCGGATTGCGTACCGATGATGCTGTGCCGCGCTTCAACCATAAAATGCACCTAAACCTTCAAATATTCTTATTTTTTGCTTCTTTCGCCTACTTTTCGCAGGTCATTATTCTTGTTTGGCTGCCGCAAACGCTAACGACAGCTTGGCAACTGACAGGACAACCAACCATTCTGTCCTTCGAATCCACCCGCCACATTCAGGCAACAGGAATAGCCTGCCGCAGTGAGCGCGAGTGCCGCCGCCTGCGACCGCCCACCCGCTTTGCACAGCAGAAGCAGCGGGGTATCCTTCGGCAGTTCCAACTCACCGAAGGCTTCGGCGAATCGGGCAGCGGAGCTTCCGTCGGGCAGCATCCGCCAAGTGACGCGATGAAGAGGTTTATCCAGCGAAGCGAGATCAGGCACACCTACCTGCTCCCATTCCTGCGGGGTGCGCACATCCACGATGGCTGCGGATGGATTCGCCTGCAGCAGTCCCCATGCGTCCTCCACCGAAACATCCCCTGCATAACCGAATTGACGGTTATTGTTGGCTATCTGCTCGGCTTTGAGGAATTCGGCCATGGATACACGCTCCTGAATTCAAAACAAATTTACCCGATGACGTTCCGGCGCTTCACAGCGCCCGAACGAATGACGTATGGCCAAAAGGCCTTATTTTGGGCAAAGCAGTCCTGTCAGCGGAAAACAATCCGCAGCACGGGATGCCTTGTGGGGTAGGGATTCCCCGAAGAGTCGCTTAAGTCTTAAGCGGTCTTCAGAGCTTTAACGCGAGCAGCCAAGCGGCTGATCTTGCGGGAAGCGGTGTTCTTGCGAACAACACCTTTGGAAACACCGCGCATCAATTCCGGCTGAGCGTTACGCAGCGCTTCGGCTGCAGCAGCCTGGTCACCACCTGCGATAGCCGTTTCGACTTTCTTCAGGAAGGTGCGGATACGGTTGACGCGAGCAGCGTTAACCTGGGTGCGGACTGCGGTCTGACGAATACGTTTCAGAGCGGATTTATGATGAGCCATCTTCTAACCTAAAATCAAAATATGTTTAGCGGTGTGTTAAGGGAAACTGAAATTAGCTTCACGGCCCCTTGAAGTCAAGCGCATTCGCCAGCTTGAGGACAGTTTTTTTTATCACCTGAAATAGCAGGATTATTCCCCAGTCGTTCATTTGGCGGTTCAGGAAAAAAAGGGCAGATTATTGATTTGCCAGCATATTTGTTTTATGCTTTGTTTTTCAATCATTTCTGACATTTCGCGCAAAAATAGGTCGCACGCCCCGCCTGCACAATCCGTTTTATTGGACACGAACAGACGACGCATCCCTCCCCCTCCTTGTCATAAACGAAGAAGCGGTGCTGGAAATATCCAGCCTCACCACGGCTATCGACATAATTCCTCAGGGTCGAACCGCCCGAATCGATAGCCGATAGCAAAGTCGCCTTAATGCTATCAGCCAGCAAATTCGCTTGTTTACGAGAAACGCTATTTGCTGGACGTTCAGGCAATGTCTTGCTAGAAAATAAAGCTTCGGAAGCATAGATGTTGCCGACACCCACCACCCATTTCTGATCCATCAGCAAAGGCTTGATGGGCTGCTTGCGGCTGGCGCAGAGATTATACAGGTATTCACCGTCGAAATCATCCGACAGAGGCTCCGGCCCCAGACCGGCGAGCATGGGGTGATGTTGCAAATCCCGCGCATCACAGCCGGTGATGACCCCGAAGCGGCGGGGGTCGTTGAACAGCATCACCTGACCATCGGACAGAATGAAAGCGGCGTGATCATGCTTGGCATATTCATCCGGTATAACGGATAAAACCATCAACCGCCCCGACATACCGAGATGCACAATCATCACGTAATCATTGTCCATATAGATAAGGACATATTTGGCGCGACGCTCCACGCGTAGGATGACTGCGCCTTCCAACCGCTCCGGCAACTCATCGGGAATGGGCACGCGGATGTGACGGCGGCGAAGCTCCACCTGCTCCACCCGCCGCCCCAGCACGGATTGGCGCAGGCCACGGCAGACGGTTTCGACCTCGGGTAACTCAGGCATGAGGCAACTCTGGCATGGTATTCCTTATATATCTATGATAGTGCAGCGGGGTAAAATCTGTTCACAAAGCGCCTGAATATCCGTATGGTAGGCACTCCTCACACCAGAATCAAGTAGGTATCCCGCCATGTCTTCCCCCGAAAAACAACAAAAAGCGCAGGATGAGACCACCCACTTCGGCTTCCAGACGGTCAATACCGCCGAGAAAGCGGGACTGGTGAAGGACGTGTTCGACCAAGTGGCAGGCAAATACGACCTGATGAACGATGTGATGAGCGGCGGGCTGCACCGCGTGTGGAAACACACCATGGTCGAATCCCTCGACCCGCGCCCCGACCAGAGTTTCCTCGATGTCGCGGGCGGCACGGGCGACATCGCCTTCCGCATCCGCGAGCGCACCGCGAAATTCTATAGCGGCCAGACACCGCAGATCACCCTGTGCGACATCAACGACCAGATGCTGCAAGAAGGCCGCAAACGTGCGCTGAACCACGGCATTGTGGAGGGCATCCGCTGGGTCTGCGGCGATGCGATGAACCTGCCCGTGGAATCCTCTTCCGTGGATGGCTACACCATCGCTTTCGGCATCCGCAACGTGACGGACATCGACGCGGCATTGCGCGAAGCGAACCGCGTGCTGAAGCGCGGTGGCCGCTTCCTGTGCCTGGAGTTCAGTCATGTTGAGGCTGAACCGTTGGCCAAGCTGTATGATGCTTATTCCATGCACCTCATCCCCCGCCTCGGCAAGCTCTTCGCCGGCGCATCCCAGCCCTATCAATACTTGGTGGAAAGCATCCGTAAATTCCCAGACCAGCGCGCCTTTGCAGATAAAATGCGCGCCGCAGGATTCGGCAATGTGTCCTACCGTAACATGACGGGCGGCGTGGTCGCCCTGCATTCGGGATGGAAAATCTGACCCATGTGGAGCAGCCTTCCCCACATCCGCCGCATGACAAAACTGGCCTATACCTTCGGGCGGAACGGGGCAGCGATGTCTCTCACCCGCGCAGGGCTGCCCGTGTGGTTCTGCAAAGGATTCTCCCTCATCAGCCGCTCCGGCCTTCCGGCACGTGAAGGTGCGCGATTGCAGCTGGCCTTCGCGGAGATGGGCCCCACGTTCATCAAACTGGGGCAGGCGCTTTCCACACGCTCCGATCTCATCGGCGAAGAACTGGCCGAAGACCTCGCGCTGCTGCAAGACCGCATCCCCCCCTTCCCCACCCATCGGGCGAAAGCCCTGATAGAGCTGGAGCTTGGCGCGCCTCTTGAACTGCTGTTCAGCGATTTCTCTGAAACGCCCGTGGCGGCTGCCTCCATCGCGCAGGTGCATTTTGCCACCACCGTAGAAGGCCGCCCTGTTGCCGTGAAGGTGCTGCGACCGGACATCCACCTTGCCTTCAAACAAGACATCGACCTGTTCTATTGGCTGGCAGGACATGTGGAGAACTATCTTCCCGCCGCGCGCCGATTGAAGCCGCTTGCGGTCATCAAGACCTTCGAGGAAAGCATCCAGAAGGAACTGGATTTAAGACTGGAAGCCGCCGCAGCGCAGACCATCAAGGAAAACACCGCGCTCGACGAAGGCTTCTATGTGCCTGAAGTGGACTGGCAGCGCACCAGCCAGAGCGTGCTGACCATGGAGCGCATCACGGGCATACCCGTCAGCGATGTCGCAGCCATCGACGCGGCAGGGTTAGATCGCAACCGCCTCGTGCGCCAAGCTGCCAGCACGCTGTTCAAACAAGTGTTCCGCGATGGATTCTTCCATGCAGACCTCCACCCCGGCAACCTCTTCGTGGGGCATGACGGCAACCTTATCGCCGTGGATTTCGGCATCACAGGCCGCATCAACCACCGCGACCAGCTGTTCGTGGCGGAAATCCTCCGTAGCTTCCTGAAGGGCGATTACCGCCGCGTGGCGGAAGTGCATATCATGGCCGGATACGTGCCCGCACATAAGAATGTGGATGATTTCGCCCTCGCCTGCATGGCCATCGGCCGCCCCATCATCGGCAAACCGCTGGAGGAGATCTCCGTAGGGCAGTTGCTAGGCCAGCTGTTCAAGGTGAGTGCGATGTTCGAGATGGAGACGCAACCGCAACTCCTCCTTCTCCAGAAAAACATGGTGCTGGCGGAAGGCGTGGGGCGGATGCTGAACCCGCACATCAACATGTGGCAGTTGGCGGAACCGCTCATCGAGGAATGGGCGCAGGAACGCCTGTCACTGGAAGGCCGCGCGAGATTCTTCGCGGAAGAGGCGAAAGAACACGCGAAACAGCTTCCCCGCTTCTTCAAGAAGCTCGAGCAAGGAATGGATTGCTTTGACGAGCAGGGAATACGCCTGCACCCAGAGACCATCGCCGAGTTCACCCGCCAGAAAGAGGCGTGGAACCGCCGCTGGTGGGGCATCTCCGTCGTGGCGGTGTTGTTGCTTGCACTCCTCGTGTTCAACGCCTGATAGAATCACCATGAACCGCAATCCCACTTTGGCGCAATGCAATATTTTTGCTTGCGTGAAACCGCACATCTGTCTAAAAGTGTCGAAAATTTTGTTTAATCATTATAAAACAATGAATTACAAATTATTTTGTTAAATACGGTTATGCGCTTCATAATGCGAACGTTATCCATTTAACAAACGACAGGTGACCATGAATAAGACGAATGTGCATATCATCCGCTTGCCCCATGCAAGTGACCTTCCGCTTCCTGCTTATGCGACCGTTGAAAGCGCGGGCTGCGACCTGACCGCAGCCATCAGCGCAGACGTGGTGCTAGCACCCGGCAAACGCGCGCTCATCCCCGCTGGAATCAAGATCATGCTGCCTGCGGGCTTCGAGGCGCAGGTGCGCCCGCGCTCCGGTCTAGCCTATAAACACGGCATCACCGTGCTCAACACTCCCGGCACGATCGATTCGGATTATCGCGGCGAAGTGGGCGTGGTGCTCATCAACCATGGCGATGAACCTTTCGTCATCACCCGTGGCTTGCGCATCGCGCAGATGGTCATCGCACCGGTGACTTACGCCGAATGGAAAGAAGTGCAGGAACTGGAAGAAAGCGCGCGTGGCGCTGGAGGATTCGGATCAACCGGACAGTAATACCCGCAAGAAGTGCCGTGCAGAGCGTACCCAACAAACTGATGAATAAAAACAAGAATAATTCTCGATAAAAGCAACAGGGGCCTCAAAGCCATGATGACGCCGTGCAGAAAACTCTACTATGCGGTGGAAGCGGTCGTGTATATCGCTTACCACTCGGACAAAACCCCCATCAGCAGCCGCGACATCGCGCGGATGCAGGGTTTGCCCGCGCGCCATCTGGAGCAAATCATGCAGAAGCTCGTGCATGGTAAGGTGTTACGCGGCATGCGTGGCCCTAAGGGCGGTTATGTGCTGGCCAAGAGCGCGAAAAGCATCACGCTGGCGGAAATCTGCTATCTGGTGAACGACGAGGACATCATCCAGTCCACCCCGCAGACCACCGACATCGGCAACCACATCGTGCGTCCGTTCTGGTCGAACCTGCACAATGAAATCGCCGCGAAGCTGGACGGTATCGACATCGCTTCGCTCTGCGCCGAAGCTGTGGAGAAGAAGCTGCCGAAGCTGACCGCACTCAAAATCGCCTAGTTTCCGTTATATTGGAAATCTCTCTTGTGCGGCATCGCAATATAAGCCATTGTATATGCCGAATTCAGCAAGAAGGATGACCTCATGAGCCAGCCGGAATCCCCCATCGCCCTCACCACCCCGCTTTCGATCAATCCTGGCCGTGGTCGCGTCTATGGCTCGATTCTGGAGACCATCGGCGACACGCCTTTGGTGCGCCTGAACCGCATTGCGCAGGATGCCGGATGCGTGGCGACGGTGCTCGCAAAGCTGGAATTCTTCAATCCCCTCTCCTCGGTGAAAGACCGCATCGCCCTGTCGCTGGTAGAAGCCGCCGAAGCTGCCGGGAAAATCACCAAAGATACCGTATTGGTCGAGCCGACCTCCGGCAACACGGGCATCGCGCTGGCATTCGTCTGCGCAGCGAAGGGCTATCGCCTCATCCTTACCATGCCGGAGAGCATGTCCATCGAACGCCGCAAGATGCTGAAATTCCTCGGCGCGGAGCTGGTGCTGACCCCTGCGGCGGGCGGCATGAAAGCCGCCATCGGCAAGGCGGAGGAAATCGTGGCGGAGAATCCGCATGCGCTGATGCTGCAACAGTTCAAGAACAAAGCAAATCCTGCCATCCACCGCGTCACCACCGCCCCAGAAATCTGGCGGGACACGGACGGCAAAGTGGATATCTTCGTTTCTGGCGTGGGCACGGGCGGCACCATCACGGGCACGGGAAGCTGGCTGAAAGCTAAGAACCCCGCCATTCAAGTCGTCGCGGTCGAGCCGGAGAACAGCCCAGTGCTATCCGGCGGCGCACCCGGCCCACACAAACTGCAAGGCATCGGCGCGGGTTTCATTCCTGACATTCTGGATAGAAGCGTCATCGATGACATCGTGAAAGTGAACGACGAAAACTCCTTCAACACCGCGCGGGAACTGGCCATCAAGGAAGGCATCCCCGTGGGCATCTCTTCCGGCGCGACCGTCTGGGCGGCATTGCAGGTGGCAAAACGTCCAGAGAACGCGGGCAAGACCATCGTGGTCATCGTTGCCTCCACCGCAGAACGCTATCTCTCCACCCTGCTTTTTGCGGGCATCGAAGCTTAAGGCTCAGTTCGGCGTCTTCTGGCTGAATATCGGCGGGCTGCCGATGAGGTTATGCAGGGAAATGCTGCGCGACTGGCCATTGATGGCGTAGATGTTCACGGGAATCTTGTCATTCGCGGCGAATTGGTAGAGCACCTGCAAAGCTGCACCGCTGATGGGAGGGAAGACCGACGCCTGTTGTTCGTTGCGCTTGGCATCACGATAAACGATGGACGTCCAAATCTCTTCGATTTTCTGCACGCCGTATCGCGCATTCATGATGGCAATGGCCGATTGCACCGCCGTGGTGCTGGAAGGATAGGCCGCATTATCCATTTTCACACCCGCCACATAAGCCCCGTTCGACAGGCGGAAGACGAGACGGCGATCCGTCCCCGAAACGCGCACATCGCTTTGTAGCTCGTCCATCCAGTCGCGGATGGCATCCTGCGAAAGCGGTTCTTTCGGTTCTGCAAACAGGCGCGTTTTGGGGGCACGGTCTTTCTTGGGCAGCTTCACCGCTGCCAGAGCCGCGCTTTCTTCGCTGGAGAAATCCCGGAAGCTGAAGGCATTCGGCAACAGTTCGGCGCGGGTCTTGGTATCCTTCAACTCGCCATCGAGGGAAACGATGTGGAATTTCGCTTCAGGCGCGGTGTATTGTGCGAGACGCTGGCGGCACTCGCCGCAGGGGTAGCAGGCCAGATCGCTCTTCTCCGCACCGCGCGCCGCGCCCATCACCCAACCTTCGAGCACGTCAATGCGCTCGCCGAATGCCGTGACCGCCGCAGAAAGCGCGCCTTCTTCGGAACAGCTTCCCACCGTCAATTCGATATTCTCCACGTTCACACCGCCGACGAAATAGATGCCCTCATCGGTCTTCACGCGCATGACGGAGGTGACATCGAATTTCGACTGCTCCACGAAAGGATGGGAACGCAAGCTCTTGAGCCAGCCGTATATTTCATCGAACGAGAGTAAATCGGCCTTGCGGATGACCAGCTCGTCATTGCGCACGACGAAATGCTGCGCCGCTGCCTTCAGCATATCCGATGCGGGCGTGGCCGCTTTCGCTTTGATGGGCGCGAAGGACACCGCTGCACCTGCCGCAAAGGCAAGACCCGTGGAATAGCGCAGGAAATCGCGCTTGGTGACGCCCGATTGCGCGTCATGGGATGGGCAACAAACCTTCTCTTTATCCTGCATTTTTCTATCCCCAGTGTGTCGTGATGCAACAGCTTATCGTCACGTCCTTGTCCCTGCAAGCTTTATAAGCCATCTGTTTCAGGTTGAGATTGCATCTGCGCCCTGCTTTCGATAAAAGTAGGAAGAATCAACCCACAGAATCATGCCCGATGAAACGCTACCTGTCCGTCATTCTTTGTTTTTCCCTGCTGACCGCGCTGCCCTTGCCAGCGCTGGCGAGTGGCGAACCTGCGCCGGACACGAAGGAAAACGCAGAGGATAAAGGCACGGGTCTGCCGCTTCCGCGCTTCGCCTCGCTGCGCTTCGAGGAAGTGAATGTGCGCACCGGCCCCGGCTCGCGCTATCCCATCCGCTGGGTGTATAAACGCAAAGGCATGCCCATCGAAATCACCGAAGAATTCGGCGATTGGCGCAAATTGCGCGATATTCAGGGGGATGAAGGCTGGTCTCACAAGACGCAGTTGACGGGTAACCGCAGCATCATCATCCGCGAGGACAGCACCCTGCAACGCTATCCTGAAGCGGATGCCCCGCCGATGCTGAAAGCGCATAAAGGCGTGACGGCGCGCTTGCTGGAATGCAATGACGATTGGTGCGAAGTGCAGGTGCAGAGCTACAAGGCTTGGCTGCCGAAAAAACGCATCTGGGGCGTTTATCCGAAGGAAATCATCGAACAATAATATTCGGGATGTTAGTGCGCGGCGTGCTGCTTTGCAGCCGTCTTCTTGCGCGCGATGCGGATGATGACATCCACCCCGCTCACCACAGCGCCATCAGGCGCGGCAGGCAGGTTCTTCACCTCGACCTGATCGTGGGGAATATCGCTCAATTCACCCGTGTCTTCGCAGAGGAAATGGTGGTGCGGGTCGATATTCGTATCGAAATAGGAGCAGCCACGATCCACGATGACTTCGCGCAGCAGGTTGCTGGTGGTGAATTGGTGGAGGGTATTATAGATGGTCGCCAGCGAGACTTTGATATTCGCATCGACGGATTCGCGGTGCAGACGTTCCGCCGTCACGTGGCGGCAGCCTTGGCTCCACAACAAGGTGGCCAGCTCGATACGCTGCTTGGTGGGGCGCAGACCGGCCTTCTTCAGGCGGTCACGCACGCCGTCCTCGTCTAATCCATGCAACGCTTCGTGGTCGTGATGATGCGACATATCGGTGCTAATCTAACTCAGTTATTTATTGTTAGATTCATTCTAATCTGAAGAATCCGCTTTATCCAGCTTTTTCAATCCCGCACTGCGGGAGAAGACGGGATTATTTACCCGCCATGATGCTATCCACCAACTCTTGCACGCTTGGCACATTGCCGTTGGCATAGAGCGGGTCAGAGCCGAAGCGGTAAGCATTGTGACCTGCGAACATCAGGCTGTGATCCACATCACCTTCATGCACGATTTTCTGCAAGGACTTCTGAATGCAGAAGCTGCGCGGGTCGGCTTTCTTGCCGGTGGTGAAATCGTCGTGGTCCTTCCAGTTCGAGAAGCGGCAGTGGCTCAAGCAGCCCATGCATTCGATCTGGTCGGTGATGATGGCCTCGCCCTTATCCGGCGTCACGAAAATCAGCGTGTCATCGGGGGTCTTGAGCACTTCCGTCAAGCCCTGATGCACATAGGCTTCCGCGCGGGGGCGGTCTTCTACTTTCAGGTAAACGGGGCGGCCACGCGCGCCGACAGGGAAACCTTCGGTGAAATCACCTTCCGGCTTGGCGCGGTATTCCATCTGGTGGTCGATGCGCGACTGCATTTCCTGCAAGAAACCGTTGTTCACCGCAGAGGAATAGAATCCGGTGGGGCTGAACTGGTTGAGGAATACATCACCCGGTTTCAGGGTCAGCAGTCTCTGTTTCCACGCGTCGGGAATCTGGCTTTCTTTGGTCAGCAGCGGGCGCGTGCCGAACTGGAAAGCCACAGGGCCGATTTCCGGGTTGTCGAGCCAATGCTCCCATTCTTTCAGGTGCCATGCACCACCCGCCATGATGATGGGCACATGATTCAGGCCGACTTCATTCATGAATTTGCGGATTTCCGCCACGCGCGGATAGGGATCTTCGGGAACGAGCGGGTCTTCGCTGTTGGAAAGACCGTTGTGGCCACCCGCCAGCCACGGATCCTCATAGACCACGCTGCCCAGCAGTTCCGGCAATTTGCTGTAGGAACGCTTCCAGAGGGCGCGGAAAGCGCGCATGGAAGAAACGATGGGGTGATAATAGACCTTATATTCCGCCGCGATTTCCGCCAGCTTATAGGGCATGCCTGCGCCGCAGGTGATACCGTGTACCAGACCTTGCGAACCTTCCAACACGCCGCGCAGGATGCGCTCTGCACCGCCCATTTCCCACAGCACGTTCATGTGGATGCGGCCTTTTCCATCGGACAGTTCATGCGCGATGCGCGCCTGTTCTATGCCGCCGAGGATGCCGAAAGCCACGAGTTCCTCATGGCGTTCACGGCGGGTCTTGCCCTTGTAGATCTGCGGATGGCGGTTGCCCTGCTCATCATAGGTATCGGCGTTCACGCCAGAGAACGTACCGACCGCATTAGCTTTTGCGAATGCACCTGCGCTTGCGCCCGTGGAAGCGGCGATGCCCTTCCCTCCCTCGACGATCGGCAATACTTCCTTGCCGGAAATCAGGACAGGTTTCAACTTGGCGGTAAAAGAGGTGGTCACGGGTCTATTCTGCTCAAAAGAAGGCGCATTTTCGGCGCAAGTTATACTTCTGTATCAAAAGAAAACGCATAATAACGCGCAAGATGCAGAATGCAAACTTTTTTGCATATCAGCGATGCTTTGGAAGGAGGAAAAAGGCTCAAAGGCCGCGTCGCTGGCTGTGGTCTTTCGTGAAGTCGGAAAGGACGCGCTTCGCCCATTTTCCAGCAGATTCTACGTGTTTTCCTGCGGCAGTTTCTCTTGCTCCTGCGTCTTGCGCAGTGCTTTTTCCCACTTGTCCGGCTCTATCGTCAACAGCCCGTCCACCACGTGCTTCACCACGTTCGGCGCGTTGTTCTTCTCCGCGCCAGACTTCGTCTGCGGATTTGGCGTCGATGTCGATTCCGGTTTTCCGTTGTGCGTCATGGTATTTCCCTTCGTCCAGCACCGTGACCTTGCCCTTCACCGAAAAGGCTATGGGGGTCGGCGCCTGACCGTGTTTATCGTTGTCGAGCAGCAGGGTCGCGTCGAAAGCCTCCTCATAATGCCGCAGGGCTTTGGCGAAACCGACATGCTTCTGCAAGCCGCTTTTCAGGTCATACGGGCGACCGGTGGACTGGAAGCGATGCTCCTCGCGGGCGAAATACGTCTCAGCGCGGATATGCGGCGAGACCATCACCGTCTCATAGCCATGCTCCTTGGCTTTCGCCAGAATCTTGTCCACGAAAGCGGGGTTGTCCATGTGGTTATCGACCACCGCAGGGCTGCCCTGTTGGAAGATGGTGTCGATGGCGTGGTCGAGCAGCTTGCCGCCTAGACCACCGGATTTCTTCTCCGGCGCGTCCGTCTCGCCTACATCCGTTTTCTTCTCGAGGTATTTGTTCACCTTGTGGCGCATGGCCTGCATCACGGGCTTATCGAGAATATCGCCGAAAGCATAGCTGCCCAGCTTGCCTACGTACTCCGGCGCGACGCCCTGTTCCTGCAACAGATCGAAGAGGTAATTGTTCACGGTCGTCTTGCCGGAAGCGCGCCCTCCGCCAATGAAGAACAGCACTTTCGCTTCCTGAAAACCTTCCGGTGGATGCGCTTTATCGACCGGCGTGATGATGCGTTTCATCACCGTGCGGTTGACGAGCGGGTTGTCCACAAGCTTGCTGGTCTTATCGTTCATAAGCGCGAATATACCATGAATCCGCGCGATTCGGCATGAATTTTACATGACATCAATGGATGCTGCCCCAATCATCGCCCCAGTTCACTTCCACGGTAAGCGGGATGGAGAGGTCAGCGGCGCGCTCCATCTCTTCCTTCATGATGGCAGCCGCGCGCTCCGCCAATGCCTCCGGCGCTTCCACAAGCAATTCATCGTGCACTTGCAGCAGCATCTTCGCTTCGGGCAATTCCGCTTTCAACCGTGCATCCAGCGCAATCATCGCCCGTTTGATGATATCCGCCGCCGTGCCCTGCAAGGGTGCGTTGATGGCCGCGCGCTCGGAGAAATTCCGCAGGTTGGGGTTCTTGTTGTTGATGTCTTTCAGGTGCACTTTCCGGCCATAGAGCGTCTGCACATAGCCATGCGCATGGGCGAATTCTGTGGCCTGCGTCATATAGGCTTTGATGCCGGGATACTGCAGGAAATATTGCTCGATGTATTGCGCCGCTTCTTGCCGCGAAATCCCCAGCCGCTGCGCCAATCCATGCGCCGAGATGCCATAGATGATGCCGAAATTGATAGTCTTGGCTTTGCGGCGCAGGTCGCCATTCACTTCATCCAGTGGCACGCCGAACATCTGGCTGGCGGTGGCGGCGTGGATATCGCGCCCATCGCGGAAGGCCTGCCGCAATTCCTGCATATCGGCGATATGCGCCAGCAAGCGCAACTCAATCTGCGAATAGTCGGCAGAAATCAGTTTTTTGCCCTTCTCCGCCACGAAAGCATTACGGATTTTCCGGCCTTCTTCGGTGCGGATGGGGATGTTCTGCAGGTTCGGGTCAGAGGAACTCAAACGCCCCGTGGAAGCCACCGCCATGGAGAAGCTGGTGTGCACCCTGCCCGTCTTCGGGTTGATCTGATTCTTCAGCGCATCCGTATAGGTGCTTTTCAGCTTGGAAAGCTGCCTCCATTCCAGCACTTTCGCGGCGATGTCATGTCCGCTCTCTGCCAGTTCTTCCAACACTTCCGCGCCGGTGGCATATGCGCCCGATTTAGCGGATTTCTTGCCGCCGTCCAGCTTCAATTCATCGAAAAGGACTTCGCCGAGCTGCTTAGGCGAACCGACGGTGAATTCACGCCCCGCGAGCTGATAAATCTCTTCCTCGAAACCCTTGATGCGGATGGCAAAATCAGCCGACATCGCCTCCAGCATCGCCACATCCACCTTGATGCCTTCCGCCTCCATGCGCCGCAGAACAGGCACGAGGCGACGCTCCAGCGTCTCATACACCGTCAACATCTTCTCCGCCACCACGCGTGGTTTCAGGCGGTTATAGAGACGCAGCGTCACATCCGCATCTTCGGCGGCATAATCACGCGCGGGTTCCAGCTCCACCTCGGCGAAGCTCTTGCGAGCGCGGCCTGTACCCGTCACGGCATCGTAGCTGATGCATGCGTGGTTCAGGAACAACTGCGCAAGCTCGTCCATCCCGTGCCCGTGCAGCCCCGCATCCAGCACATAAGACATGAGCATCGTGTCTTCAATACCCTGCACATCCACACCATAACGCGCCAGAATCTGCATGTCGTATTTGATGTTCTGACCGATTTTCAGCACCGCCGGATTCTCCAGCAGCGGCTTCAGAATGGCGATCGCCGTTTCCAACGGCAACTGCCCAGCGCGAAGGGTGCTGATTTTCTCCGGCTCAGGGGGTGCGGCGAACAAATCCACCTGCGCCACTGCGGGTTTCGCCGCTTCCGCCGCCACGCCTTCGGTCACATGACCAAAGGGGATATAACACGCTTTGCCCTCGATAACCGCAAGCGAAACACCCACCAGTTCCGCCTGCATGGCATCCAGCCCCGTGGTTTCTGTGTCGAATGCCACGATGCCCGCCTGCTCCGCTTCTGCCACCCAGTGGAGTAGCGCAGCTTCATCGCTCACCAGCGTATATTCACCCTTCGCAGCAGCAGCGGAATCTTGTGCCACCACCGCCACGCTCGCTGCCGGAATCGCACCGAATTTGAAGCGGTCAGCCGCACGGCTGATGATGGATTTGAAATTCTGCGCCTGCAGGAACGGCACGAGCACTTCCTGCTGCGGCGCGCGCATCTGCAATTCATCCAGCGAATGCGGCACGGGTGCGTTGCAGTCCAGCTCCACCAATCGGCGGGACATGCGCGCCTGTTCTGCGAATTGAATGAGTGATTCGCGGCGTTTCTGCTGTTTGATTTCGCTGGCGCGGGAAAGCACGCCTTCAAGGCTACCGAACTCCAACAGCAGCTCTGCGGCTGTTTTCGGGCCGATGCCCGGCACGCCCGGCACGTTGTCGGACGTATCGCCGATGAGCGCTTGCGCATCCACCACCAGTTCCGGCGGCACACCGAATTTCTCGATGACCTGTTCACGGT
>VGDC01000002.1 GCA_016869895.1 Alphaproteobacteria bacterium | reverse complement strand
GGTATGCACGTTGACCTGCCGTTTCATATGTTCCGGCAGGAGCTCAAAGACCTGATAGATATGGCGGGTGTTGCCGCCCTTCCAGTTTTCCGAGGAGAAAAGCGGTTTGATATTTCCGCTGTCAATGAGGGATTTGAAAAGGGGCGAGGCTTTGCCATCCGCCGTAAGCAGCTGTTCGCCCTGCAAACGGATGTTACGGTCGCTCAAGGCGGGCAGCACTTCTTCCGGTGCAGAGGCGATGCCGACCTCCAGCCATGTCTCACCACGACTGTTCTTACCGTTCAGGAAAGCCTCATCGACAGGGAAACCCGCTGTTTCAAGGCGTTCCGCCAGCTTGCCGAATTGCTTCCATGTCGCGGGATTATCCAAGATGGTGAGGCCACGGGAATCCTCGTTGAGCAGGCGCGTGGGAGAAGGTATCTCGCTTTCGCCGAGCGTGGGTAGTTCTTCCGCGATGAAGGTTTTGAGGCGTTCGATGAGCGCGTTGCCCGTGGTGTCGCTTTGTTTGAGCAAGAGAGGTGAACGCTCGACCACGCGGGCGAAGTCTGCACTGCGCAGCTTGGCGAAATCATCGCCGTTCTTGAGCACTGTATGGCGGATTTGATAGCCCTGCACGTCATTCTCGCCGAGGAGGTCGCGCAGTGCACCGCTGGGGATTTTATTCACCACGCTGTAGAGATTCGGGTGGGGATTATCCAGTAGCGCGCCGAGAATCTGGGCGGTAGCGGCTTCTATTTCCAGCCCGGGATTATCATGCAAATGAAGGTGCATGAGATTGCGCATACCCCGCACCGCCGATGCGATGGGCTGGGCATCCTGCTCCGTCAAGTTGGAGCTCATGAGGTTGAAGTGCTCCAAGGTGGGTATCGTCTGCATGGTTTCGCAGATGCGTTTCGTGGCTTCGCCGGAAATATCGTTCTGCCCGAAATTCACCCATTGCAGGGTAGGGTGGTCTTTCAGCGGCGCAAGGATGGGCTTGAGGGAACAAGCGTCTATTCCTGTATCGCGCAGGCGAAGGCTTTTGAGCTGACGGAATTCGTGCAAAGCATCGCCCAACACCTCGGCGGTTTCCAGAGAGATGCGGTTGTCACGCAGACCAAGGTGTTCCAGTTCGGGGTGGGTAGCCGCCGCATCGAGGATGAGCTGCAGATCGCGTTCGGTGAGGTCGCACCCGCTTAGGCGCAGGGTGGTCAGCTTCGGTGCTTTTCGGATGGCGTCGGCAAGGAGTGGCGCTTCGGCGCGGATGATCTTCAAGCCGTCGATATATTTCGCGGGGTCTATCTCGCCTTTTTCGACCTGCCTCTGCAGGGTAGGGTGCAAGAGGGGTTCTTGCTGTTCCAGTGCTGCGTTCATCGTCCGATACCCTGCGCACGGGTGGATGCGACACGCAGTTGCTGGCGCAATGCCGAGAGATTGTTGATGCGGTGCTGCTGTGGCTCCGGCACGGCATCGTACAGGCGCGAGACTTCCTGCTGGGATGCGCCCTTGAGGTTATCGACCGTGAAGAGCGATTCGGGCTTGCCGCTGGCGAGAAGTGCGTCGAAAGGCAGCCGCTTCACCGTATCCCCAAGGGTATTATTGAAGATGAGATGCTCGGCGCGTATCTGGATGCCGCGTTCATTCAGCACAGGGATGAGCTTATCCGCTGCGGAGGCGAGGCCGACTTCCAGCCATGTCTCGCCACGGCTGTTCTTGCCCTTGAGGAAATCCATGTCGAAACGTGTGCCTCGTTTCTCCAGCGTGGAGGCGATGTCGCCGATGTGTTTCCACGTAGCAGGATGGTCAAGGGCGGTGAAGCCTTTTTCGTCCTTCGCCAGCAGGGAATCAACCGTAGCGGTTTGTACATCTACCTCCGGCGGGGATTGCAGGTAAGCCCGCGCCGTGGCGAGTTTCGCCGCATCCACGCGGATGTTCGGGCGGGCGTTCATCTGCCCCAGAATGGGGAGGATGGGGGAAATCCGCGCCATGTCGACACTGCGCATCTTCTCCAGATCGCCCATGCCGGATTCGATGGGGCGGAATGCCGCCTCCGCGTCTTTGATGTTGCGTTGGGTGAGGGCGGAAAGGTGGTTCGCGTTCGGTGTGACCCAGAAGAGGTTAGGATTGGTGTCGGCTGTCACCTTGCCTTCGGTGAAATGCGCGAGGTTCTGGTGCTGAGGCACGCCACCATCCGCCACATGCAGGCTGAGGAGGTTCGGGCAGAGGGGAACCGCTTCGGCGATGTATTTTGCCTTTGTCGCATCTTTGTCTATGCCGCAGCTGGCGAGGTTGAGGTTCTCAAGCTGTGGGGAGCGGCGCATCATCTGCGCAATGGCGGCAGCACCGCCTGAGCCGATGGGGTTGGTGTTGAAATTGATGGATTTCAGCTTAGGGCAAGTGCCGAACGTGTGGGCGAGCTGGCCGATGCCGACATCGGTGAGCATATCGTTCCCTGCAAGCTGAATGCTTTCCAGACTGGGGTGGTTTTTTAACACGCTGGCGAAAGTGGCTGCCGCGTCATCAGCCATGCCGTTGATGCTGAGCGTCAGGTTTTTGAGCGAGGCGTTGCCGCGCAGGGCATGGCCGATTTCCTGAAGCCATTCATCTCCAACCTTCATGTGTTGCAGGTCGATGGAGGTGATGTTTGGATTCGTTTTCAACGCGCGCACAAGCCCGTCCACATCCTGCCGCGTCATCGGGCGGTATTTGGCGGAATCATTGGGATGCTGGGTGAGCGTGTTGCGCTCGCCAGTCGCCAGTTCTTCCAGAATTTCGGCAGGGATGGTCATCCGGTGAAAAGTCCTGATACGGTTTATCAGCACTATATAACGGAAAGATGACGGTTTGATGACGAAAAAACACCAATCCGTAAGATATTAGGGTGCTTGACATGGAACGCCGCACACCGCATTTTAGGCAGGAATCCAGAGGGAGAGAATCGTGACCATCACCTGTACCCGCCGCATTGAGTTCGACGCCGCGCACCGCGTCATGGAGCATGAAAGCAAATGCAAGTTCCTGCATGGGCATCGCTATGTCGTGGAAGCCACGTTCAAGGCCGACGAGCTGGACGCGCAAGGGCGCGTGGTCGATTTCGGTGTCATCAAGGAAAAGCTGGGCGGCTGGATCGATGAACATTGGGACCACACCGCCATCCTCAACGAGGCCGACAAGCCGCTCGGCACGCAGCTGGAAGGGGCGACAGGGCAGAAGGTCTTCTACTTCCCCTATAATCCAACGGCGGAGAATATCGCAAGGTATCTGATGGAGCACGTGGTGCAGGGAATGTTCGTGGGCAAGGGGCTGGAATGCAGCCTTATCCGCGTGCATGAAACGCCGAATTGCTATGCCGATTTCACCCTTTGACGCTTAACGCCCGATGCCTGCCTGTGTGCGGTCACGCTGGCTAAGCCGCATCTGCTGGATCAGCGCGTTGAGTGGCGGCACTTGAAGCTGGGCTTTGTCGCTCAAGGCATTGCGCAGCTGCGGTGGTTCTTTCGGCGAAGCACCCTTCCAATTATCCGCCGCGAAGAGGGCAGAGGTTTCACCCTTCATCATAACGGTTTCCATCAGACGCGTGTGTTGCCCGCTACCATCAATGAGGCGATGCAAGCGCATGTGTAAACCTTGCTTATTCATCACCTGCAAGGTTTCTGGCAAGGGGCGGTAGGCGACGGCGGCTTCCAGCAAGGTCGTGCCTTTTGGTGTTTCTTGCTTGAGTGCTGCGTCTGTCAGTTCGCCCTTGGCGGCAAGTTCCGCAAGCAGCTTAGGATGCTGTTTCCACACCAGCGGATTCTCGAGCGGTGTGAGGCCTTCCGCATCCGGCTGCATCAAGGCGGCGAGGCTGACGGGTTTATCTTCGGGCAGTTTCGGCATCTGTTCCAGAAAATCATCGTAAGCGCGCATATAGTCCGGCGTGTTCTGCTGGCGATAGGCCACCACATCGCGGTGGGATTCGGCGTTGAACAGGGATTCCGGCTTTATCCGCTGGGCGATGGCGGCATAATCCATCTTCGCCCCGTGCACCTTGTTCTGTATGAACGTCTCAGTCAGGGTCATGTAGCGATGATTATGGCCGATGAGATTGAAAATAGGACCGGATTTGATATCCGACATGAAGAAATTCGGATGGGGCTTGTGGAGCAGCGCGGTCTCGAACGCATGGTTATCCAGCCGTTCACCCTGTGGGCGGATGTCCATCCGCACGAGGCTGGTGTTGTCACGTATCGCCCAAGCCAGACGGTCGTGGGTGGATTGATGCCATTCGTTGCCGCGTATCTCGATGCTGCGCAGGTTTTTCTGTGTGGCAATCCACTCTACGAGGGGCTGCATCGCCTCATCTTTCATCTGGCAGTTATTGAGCCTGAGGACATGCAGCCCCTTCACATTGGAAAGAGCATTCACCAGCTGCAAGGCGCCTTTGCGGTCGAACGGCGCATCGGAAAGTTCCAGCTCCTTCAATTCGGGTCGCGTTGCAACGGCTTCCAACAGCTGCTCCACATCGTCTTTATCAAAACCACTGGCGGAAAAGCGCAGCTTTTCGACCTTCGGTGCTTCCTTCACGCTTTCGATGATTTCGTAGAAGGTGATGGGGTCGATGAGCCCGCTGTGATGAAGCGCGTCCGATTTTCCTTCCCGCAAATTGTCCAGCATTTCATCGATGGGGGTGATGGGCATATCAGCGACCAATCCCCGTGCGGCTCGGCTGTGCGGCGCGCAGAATCTGATGTAGCCCGTTCAGCGGCGGAAGGTTATCGGAGAGTTCCTTGGGCAGTGCTTCCACAACCGCGTTCAGTTCACGGGGTGAGCTTCCCACCCAATTCTCATAGGTGAAAAGCTGCGCCTGCTCACCTTTGGAAATGATGATGTCCAACACCTTGTTGGGCTTGCCTTCCGCATCCAGCAAGGTCTGTTTGCCCAGTTTGATGCCATGGGGCGCAAGCTGGTCAATCACTGTGGAGGTTGGAAGGTTGCGAAGAGCGGATTCCAGCAACGTGTCACCGCGACGGGTCTCTTGCGTGAGGATTTCAGGCGTCAGTGCCTTTTGCTCGGCAAGTGCTTGCAAGAGCTGGGGGTGGTTCTGCCATGTGCGCGGATTGTGCAGCGGTGCGATGTCCTGCGCGTCTTCCTCGAAGAGGGATTGCGGTGTAACCGCCTCACCTTTGGCGATGGTAGGCATCATGTCCAGCAGGCGTTCCACGGGCTGGAATGCCGCATCGTTCTTCTGGTAATCGACGATGGCGTCGCGGCGTGTCTGAGCAAGGAATAGCGCGTCGAAGAGGTTGAAATTCTTGGCGACATCCCAGCCCTGTAAACGTCCGGTCGCATCGTAATTCGGGGTCAATACATCCGGACGCGACAAGGTGGCGTAATCTTGCTGGCCTTCGCGAAGTCCTTTCAGGAAATACTGCACTTTCGTGCGCGCTGCGAGGTTGCGATCTACTAATGCATCGATAGCGGTCGAGGAAACACCCGTGACCGTGACGAGATTCGGGTGGGGGTGTTGCAAAAGCGACTGTTCCAGCGCGGTTTCATCAAGCGGAGCATGGGTGCGTTGCCCTAAGGAAAGAGCGGCGAGTGCTGGTTTATCCCTCAGCGAAAGTGCCAGCTTATCGAGCGTTTCCTGATTCCAGTGGTTGCTGCTGGCGGCGAGATGGCGGAACTGCGGGGAATCGGCGATGACATCCGTGAAAGCCTCTAATCCCTTGGCGTTCAGGTCACAATAAGAGATGTTGATTTTGTTCAGATTCGGATGGTTTTTCAGCGCATTGCTGATCGCGACTGCGGCATCGTCGGTCATCAGGCTTTTATGCAGTTCGATTTCTTCCAAATCGTTGCGGGTCGCGAGTGCATCCGCCAGTCGGCGGTAATCCGCTTCCTGAAGATCCGCCTGCTGCATGCCGAAATGCTTCAAAGAAGGGAGCGTGGGAATGGCGTCCACCAATTCGCTGAACTCGTGACGATGCATGGCTTCATTGAAGCGCAGCTGATCTGATTTGCCATCTTTCAGTGGAGCGAGTTCTTCGGCCATGCTTCTGAGGTGCAAAGGCATATCAGCGACCAATCCCGCTGCGGCTCGGCTGTGCGGCGCGCAGAATCTGTTGCAGTCCATTCAAAGGCGGCAGTTTATCGGCCATCTCCTTGGGCAGGGCTTCCACAGTCGCCCGCAATTCACCGGGGGTGCTGCCCGTCCAGTTGGTCGGGCTGAAAATCGCGCTGAGCTCGCCGCGTGAATGCAGACGTTCGAGTAGCTCGGTCGGCTGCCCTTCTTCGGTCAACAGTGCATCTTTTTTCAGTTTGATGCCGAAGCGGTTGAGTACAGGCAGAACCTCGCCCGCGGGAGCGTGCAGCAGTGCCATGTCGGATAGAGAGCTTCCTTTTTCCGTGCGCAATGAAAGACTTTCATTATCCAGCTTTCCTGAAGATTCCAGCTGTGCCAGCAAATCAGGAACTTCCCGCCACGTCAGCGGATTCTCGATGGGTGCGAAGCCTGTCTCGTTCTTTGCGAAAAGAGTGCTTATATCCAGCGGATTTTCACTCTGCGGGAGAGTCTCGGCAAGCGCGGTGTAATGCGCTAGATGGGTAGCACCCATGGCATCGCAGCTTTTCAACGCAGGCAGACGCTCCGCCGAATCCGCAAGAAGCTGCGGAGTGAGCGTGGCATTGAAAGTGTTTTGGTCGATTTCTTCCGGAATCCGTTTGAATGCGGTTTTGACGCGCTCGCAGGCGGCATTATTGTCGTTCTTCAGGTGTATCACATCCAGCTCATGACAGCCGATGGGTGCGAGGAGATTCGGATGGGGATTGTTCGCCAACGCCTCCGCCAGTTTCGTATCGTCAAGGTCGAGCTTGCGGGTGGAGGTATTCAGAGTGATGAGGGATTTCTTGTCCTTCACCGCTTCGGCGAGGCGGTCATGCGTCTCCTGCGACCATGTGCCGCCGGAAGCAAAAAGATGCTCGAAATCAGGATTCGCTTCGATGCGCTTGATGACTGCATCCATTGTTTTCTCGCCCGCATCGCTCCATGTCACATAAAGGGTGTTCAAACCCTTCGAGTTTTCCAGCGAATTGATGGCTTTGGCGATGTTCTCGTCCTGCCCCTTGTTGCTCGTCCAGCCGAAATCCACGATGTCGCTGCGGCTGGCAAGCGCTTCGGAGAGGAGATGGGTGGCGGCGGAGTTGACCGGCCCCATGAAATGCACTTTGCGCAGGAACGGGGCGGTGAAGATAGCTTGGGCGACGCGTTCGATGTCTTCGCCGTTCATCCGGTCGAAATTCAGCTGCAAATCATCGCTCTCCGCTTTGCGGATTTCGTCGAGACGCTGGTCAAGCAATGGATAATGGTTTCCCATCGGCGAAATTTCTCCCTGCGAATCTTATAGCAGGGTATTATGACAAGCCTATGACATTCGTCGGATAATTATGGATTCAACAGGGTGCTTTGCCACGTGCCGTTGGCGGTGCGGCTGAACAGCTCGCGGTTATGCAGGCGGTGGCTGCCGTTCTCCCAGAATTCGATGCGCACGGGGCGGATGCGCCATCCTCCCCAGTGCGGTGGGCGGGGCACGTCTTGCCCTTTGAATCGCTCGGTGAATTCCTCATGCCTTTTCAGCAGCGCGGCGCGGCTATCAAGCGGTTGCGACTGGTGGGATGCCCATGCGCCGATTTGGCTTTCCCGCTGGCGGGAAGCGAAATAGGCATCGGATTCGGCATCCGTCGTGTCTTCCACATAGCCTTCCACGCGCACTTGTTTCCCAACTTCAGGCCAGTAGAAACATAGCGCAGCGGCATCGTTCTGACGCAGCTCGTCGGATTTCCGGCTGGTCTTGTTCGTGAAGAACACGAATCCATCCGCATCCACGCCTTTCAGCAGCACGATGCGGGAAGAGGGCATGCCATCCGCGCCGACAGTGGACAGGCACATGGCATTGAATTCGCGCTGACGGCTTTCGACGTGGCGCGCTTCATCGAACCATTGCTGGAAACGCTGGAACGGAACGGGGAGCGTCATGTTGGCCTCCTCAGGAAGCGGCTGCTGCGGGTTTTCTGCCGCGACCACCACGAGGGCGACGACGGCGTTTGGCTTCACCATCGCCCTTATCGCCTTCCGCTTTCGGCTTCGGGGGATTCGGGTTCACATGCTTTTTCGCAGGTGGAACGCCTTCATCACCGCTGGTACCTTCGCGGCCTGCGCCTTGGTCGATCATGCGGTTGATGATGCGCCACTGTTCGGAATCTTCTGGGGTCAGCAAGCAAAGTGCCTCGCCTTCCGCACCAGCACGACCCGTGCGCCCCACGCGGTGGATATAATCCTCCGGTGCTTGGGGCAATTCATAGTTGATGACATGGGCGATGTGGTGGATGTCCAAGCCGCGGGAAGCGACGTCGGTCGCCACCAGAACGCGGAATTTGCTTTCGCGGAAGTCCTGCAACACGACTTCGCGCTGGCCTTGCGACAAATCGCCATGGATGGCGCGGGCTTCAAAGCCAGCGGCTTTAAGTTTCTGTGCCAAGCCATCGGTGCCGAGCTTGGTGCGGCAGAAGATGATGACCGTGCCTTCACGCTTTTTCAGCTCGGCTTTGACGATGTTCAGCTTTTCACGGCCTTCACAACGGATGACTTCCTGTTTGATTTTGGAGACAGGCTGGGCATTGCCGCCGATGGCGATGCGGATGGGATTCTTGAGGTAATTCGCGGCCATTTCCTTGATGTTCGGTGGCAGCGTTGCGGAGAAGAGCAACGTCTGGCGGCCGGGTTTCAGGAATTTACGGATTTTGTTCAGCTGGATTTCAAAACCCATGTCGAGCATGCGGTCAGTTTCGTCCAGCACGAGGAATTCTGTCGCGCCGAGGAAGAGGTTGCCCTGTTCCAGATGGTCGATGATGCGACCAGGTGTGCCAACGATGATGCGCGGGCGGTTACGGAGTTCCGAAACCTGCGCTTTCATGTCCGTTCCGCCGATGAGTAGCGACGTGCCGATGCCTTTGTTGTCCTGAGTCAGATTGCGGATGAACTCGGCGATCTGCTGGGCAAGCTCGCGGGTGGGGGTCAACACCATCGCGTTGCGGCTGGGATTAAGCAGTAGGTATTGCACCATGGGGATGCCGAAAGCGCCGGTCTTACCTGTTCCGGTCTGTGCGGAACCGAGGATGTCCTGTCCCATGAGGGACGGCGGGATGGCTTTTTCCTGAATGGGGGTGGGCGTGGTGAAATTCATTTTCTTCAACGCCGAAAGGATGCTGGGGTGAAGCCCCATGCGGTCAAAACCGCTCATATAGTTTCTCCTGTACATTTTCTGCGAAAGCCATAGCACAATTTTACACGGAAAGATAGTTTTTCGCGGGATATTGCATATTCCTGCGCATAGGAGTAAGACGGAGAGACAGATACCCCTCCTACCGCAGAAGACTAAAAACATGGCAGTGACCCCGCTTCTAGAACAGCTCTCCACCATCGTCGGCGAGGCTTTCGCCCAACTCGGTTATCCTGCGGAACGCGGGAAAGTCGTCATCTCCACCCGCTGGGATTTGGCGCAATTCCAGTGCAATGGCGCGATGGCGGTGGCGAAGGAAGCCAAGAAGAACCCGTTGGAAATCGCCGAAGCGGTAGCGAAAATCCTGTTCCCTGATACGCGTTTTGCCCGTGTGGCGGCGGTCGCTCCGGGTTTCCTGAACATCGACATCTCCGATAAATTCTTCTCCGCCCATGTGCAGGCGATGGCGCAGGACGAGCATTTCGGCGGTTTCCGCACCGATGAGCCGCTGAACATCATTTTGGACTATTGCGGGCCGAACGTCGCAAAACCCATGCATGTCGGTCATCTGCGCTCCTCCGTCATCGGCAATAGCCTTTATCGCATCTTCAAGCGTGCCGGGCATCGCGTGACCAGCGACATCCATCTGGGAGACTGGGGATTGCCGATGGGTATGCTCATCGCGGAAATCAAGCGCACTGGGCGCACAGAACCCGTGACGCTCGAAGAGCTGGAGGTGATGTATCCCAAGGCGGCAGCGGAATGTAAGGAAGACCCTGCGAAGCTGGAGGAAGCGCGCGCCGCCGTGCAGGCCTTGCAGGACGGCAATGAGGAATACCGTGCTTTATGGCGGCATTTCGTGGATGTCTCGGTGAAGAAGGTCATCGCCAATCTGGAGCGGCTGGACATCGATTTCGACCTGTGGCTAGGCGAGTCGGACGTGCAGAACGTCATCCCTCCCATGGTCGAAGAGTTGAAAGGCAACGGCAAAGCCATCGCCAGTGAAGGCGCGTGGATCGTCGAAGTGGCCGAACCGACGGACAAGAATGAGATTCCGCCGATGCTGCTCGTCAAATCCGATGGCGCGGCGCTCTACAGCACCACCGACCTTGCGACCATCAAACAGCGCGTGGAGGAATACAACCCCGACCTCATCCTCTATGTGGTCGATCAGCGTCAGCATCTCCACTTCGAACAGGTGTTCCGCGCCGCCCGTAAAGTGGGTTACGCCGGAAAAGCCAAGCTGGAACATAAAGGCTACGGCACGGTGAATGGCAAGGATGGCAAACCCTTCAAAACCCGCACGGGCGGTGTGATGAAGCTGGAAGACCTTATCCAGCTTTGTGTCGATGCGGCGGGACAGAAGGAAGCGGCGGGTGAAGTGAACGAGGCGGAGGCTATCGGCATCGCCGCGCTCAAATTCGCTGACCTATCCAGCACTAGCATCTCCGGTTATGTCTTCGACGTGGATAAATTCGTCTCCACCGAGGGCAAGACAGGCCCTTACCTGCAATATGCTTGCGTGCGCGTGCATTCCTTGATGGAAAAGAGCGATATTCCCCTTGGACGCATCAGCCTGACCTTAAGCGCGGAACGCGCCTTGGCGCATATGGCCATCCGCTTCCCTAACGCCATGCGGGAAGCCATTGATGCCCGTGAGCCTAGCATCCTCTGCGAATTCGCCTATGAATTGGCGCAGGCGTTCAGCAAGTTCTATGCGGCATGCCCCATCGCCAAAGCAGAAGACGCGACAACAGCCGCTTCGCGCCTTGGTCTTGCAAAGTTGGTGCATGGGCAGATTTCGGCGTGCTTGGATATGCTAGGCATCCGAGTTCCTGAGCGGATGTGATTAGCTGCTACAACTCAGGCAGATTTCCGGCGCGTCATCGGCAGGTGGCAAGGCGTAATCCGCATATTCCGGCTGTTCGTCGAAGGGATTTTTCAGAATCCGGCGAAGCTTGTCTATCTCTGAGAAATCCTGCTCATCTTCCGCTTTGCGGATGGCCGCTTCCGCCAGATGGGTGCGCAGGATATATTTCGGATTCACCGTATGCATCGCCGCTTTGCGCTGTTGTGCATTCCTGTTTTCCTGCGTCAACCGCGCGGCATATTTCTTCGCCCATTCGGCATATTCAGCCTGATGTTCATCTTTGAAAAGCGTTGAAGCATCGTCGGGTAGGGCGCGGAAGAAGCGCGTGTAATCCATTCTGGTTTTGTGGAGTAGCTGGATGGTATCGCGCATGAGCATGCGGTCTTCCGGCAGGCTTTCTGCAAGGCCTAGTTTGGCGCGCATGCCTGCCTCGAACCGTGCGAGGAAAGCGGGTTCATAGCGTCGCAGACCCTCTTTCAGCGCATCGCTGGAAAGTAGCGGAGAAAGCGCGACCGCCAGCATGTTCAGATTCCACATGCCCACGGCTGGCTGCTGCTCGAAGGCATAACGACCGCCTTCATCGGAATGATTCGGCGTGAATCCGGCATCGAATGCTTCCATGAAGGCGAAGGGGCCGTAATCCAACGTGATGCCGAGGATGCTCATATTGTCGGTGTTCAGAACGCCGTGAGTGAAACCGACGAGCTGCCAATCTGCGATGAGACGTGCCGTGCGCTCCACCACTTCGGTGTACCATCCTGCCTCATCACCTTTGAAGGCAGGGAAGTGGTGCTCGATGGTAAAGTCGACGAGCTGCTGCAAGGCTTCGTGCTGGTTGGTATGGGCGAAATATTCGAAGCTGCCGAAGCGGATATGGCTGGGGGAAAGGCGGGTCATCATTGCTGCGCGCTCCACCTGCTCGCGGCGTACGGGTTCGTCGCTGCCGATGATGCATAGCGCACGGGTGGTGGGAATGCCAAGCGCAGCCATCGCTTCGCTGCATAGGTATTCACGGATGCAGGAGCGCAGGACGGCGCGGCCATCTCCGAAGCGGGAATAAGGGGTGAGGCCGGAGCCTTTCAGCTGGATTTCCCAGCCGTTCGCCTCGCCGATGGTGAGTGCGCGTCCATCACCTAATTGCGGTACATATCCGCCGAATTGATGGCCGGAATAGACCGCGGCATAGGGCTGGAAGCCTTCAACGGGTTTTTCTCCCGTGAAGGTGGAAATGAAATCGGGATGGTTCTGCGCGCTTGCATCCAGCCCGATAAGTGCGGCAGCGGGTTCGCTGAACGCCACCAGATGCGGATGCGCGAAAGGTTGCGAGGACAGCGCGCTGTAAAACGTTTCCGGCAAGTTGCCGAAACGGCGTTGGGTGTTATTCAGCATTGCCTTTGAAACCCGTGGCGACTACATACATCTCCGCCGAATCGGCACGGCTGGCCTTCGGTTTGATGTGTTTCACCGTTTTGAAATGCTTTTTCATGCGGTTGAGCAAAATATTCTCAGTGCCGCCTTGGAAGGTCTTTGCGAGGAAAACGCCATTCGGTTTCAGCACTTCCAATGCGAAATCGAAGCCCATTTCGCACAGCGCCATGATGCGCAAATGGTCGGTGGGTGTATGTCCGGAGGTATTGGGCGCCATATCGCTCATCACGATATCCACCGGCTTGTTCTCCATCAACTCGCGGAGTTTATCAGGGGCATCATCGGCAGTGAAATCGCCCTGAATGAAGCGGGTATGCGGGATGTCGGGGGTGATAGCCAACAGGTCGATACCCACGATGATGCTTTTGCTGCCTTCTGCTGCCTTCGTTCGCTCCACGGCGACCTGCAACCAGCCGCCCGGTGCCGCGCCCAGATCGACCACATTCACGCCGGGTTTCAGGATGGCGAGTTTATCGTCCAGCTCCGCCAGTTTATAGGCCGCGCGGGAGCGATAACCATCCCGTTTCGCCTGCTTCACGTAGGGGTCGTTCAACTGGCGTTCCAGCCATTTCGCGGAGGATTTGCTGCGGTCTTTCGCGGTCTTCACGCGGGTGTGGACGTTGCGCGAGCCGCCGTCGATGAATTTATTCGCCATGGGTATTGCCTTGTTTTTTCTGTCCGAGTAGCTGCGCCATGATGATGCCTTCGCGCACGCCACGATCGGCGATGGTGATGGCTTCGAACGGCCAAACGCGGTGGATGGCCTCCATGATAGCGCAACCGGAGATGATGTAATCCGCACGCTGGCTGCCGATGCAGGGGTGGTGATAGCGTTCGCTGGGCGACATGGCGAGCAGCTTATCCACCGCGCCGCGCAGATTCTTCATGCTGAGGTCGATGCCGTCCACGCGGGAGCGGTCATAACGGCTGAGGTCGAGGTGGATGGCGGCCAGCGTGGTCACCGTGCCAGAGGTGGAAAGGAGTTGCAGCTTGTCCTTCTGGGTGTCCAGAATGTGGCTGATGCCGTGCGCGGCGTTGAAATCCCGAAGCATGGAGGCCACGCGTTCCACGATTTCGTCGAAATACATTTCGGTGTATGCCGTGCCGCCGAATTGTTCGGAAAGGTTCATGACCCCGAAGGGGATGGTGCTCCAGCCGGCTACTTCGGGCAGAACATCGCCGGATTCCCGTCGCGCCCACATGAATTCCGTGCTGCCACCGCCGATGTCGAAGGTCAGCGCGTGGGTGGCGGTGGGTTTCAGAAGCGACGAGCAGCCATAGAAAGCCAGCAGAGCCTCTTCTTCGTTGCTGATGACTTCGATGGGCATATCCGCCTCGTCGCGGGCAAGGCGCAAGAACCGCTCGGCGTTGCTGGCGCGCCGGCAAGCCTCGGTGGTCACGAAGCGCATCTTAGCGTTGGGGAAACGGGAAAGCTTGCTGCGGCAGGCTTTCAGGGCTTTAAGGGTGCGGTCTATGGCTTCTTCGGAAAGCGCGCCGCCCGCGCCAAGGCCTTCGCCCAGTCGCACGATGCGGGAGTAGCTGTCCAGCACACGCAGAGTAGGCCAGATGTCGCCATCCGCATAATGCGAAGTGGCGATGAGCAGGCGGCAATTATTCGTGCCGAGATCCAATGCGGCGTACACATCGCCTTCCACGGTCGCATTCAATGCGTTTTCACGGGCGGAGTGCGATGATTTCGGATTCGCAGTGGTGTCGGCCTCGTCCGAGAGCAAACTATCCACGTCGGTACTTCTTCAGATGGCGGCGCGCGGTCTTGGCGACATTGGCGCGGCACGCACGGGGTTACAGTGACAAAACAAGTCCACTATAGCCTGTCTGCGCAGGGAAATCATCTCATAATTCAGGCAAATCCGGCGAAATGATATGCGGTGTTGACTTCATGGGGAATCTTGGCTAAGTTCCACCACCTTACCGCCCGTTGGGAGATCGTCTAATGGTAGGACAGCGGACTCTGACTCCGTCAATCTAGGTTCGAATCCTAGTCTCCCAGCCATTTAGGGGAGCAGTCTGCAAAGACTGCTCCCCTAAATGTTTCTGGAGCATGATGAGAACCTTAGGTTCGACATATGGCGAAGCCATTTGCAGCGAGGCGTAGCCAAGTTAATCCTAGTCTCCCAGCCAATTTCAAAAGCCCCGCTGGGGCTTTTTCTATTTTATGGTGAAAACCTCCGTCACTCGTCTTTCTCCATCTGTTCCGATAAGATGCAGCGTACCTTTGCCTGCATCGGCGGTGAAGGCCAAACGGCTAAGGCGGTTGGCGATGGGAGGTTTAAACCAGTGGAAATCCTCGCCGAATGCAGAGCTATCCAAGCATTGCCCGTGCTTTGCACGTCCGTGGCTCTCGAGGGCGCGCGGCAGCCAGCCGTGTCCCACGCCGTTCAAATGGGTCTCGAAATGATTCGCCGCGCAGGCTGAATCCTTCCCGCCCATTTCACGGATGGCGTAGCTGTCTTCCAGCCGTTCGATGACGCATCCTTCCCCCGCTTTCGTGCCACTCAAGATGAAAATGACCGGAAGGGCGATGGGCTGCGTCGCTAGCAAATGCTTAGCCTCTTCATAGCTCGCGGCTTCCTCGAAAACCTTGCGCAGCAGATGGGCAGGCGGCAGGGCGTGTTGCTTGTACATCTGGAAGCGATTCCTCGCCCAGTCTGTCACGATGTCCATCCTGTGCCGCCGCATGGGCGCTTGATTGAGCGCGGCGGCGAAACGACCCGGTGCCATGGCATTGAACACACCCGCCATTCCCGGCCATGTGATGTTATAGAAATCCCCAGCGGTACCGCGCTGATGGGCTACTACCATGCATTCCCCCAAAGCGGGGAATGGCCAGTCCAGCACACGGGCGAGGGTGACGTTCTCTCCTTCGTTATACGCGCCGCTGGTGCATCCCCATTCATAGCACAGGTTCAGTGCATGCACTCCTTTGACCCCCAGTGCGCTTGTGGACGCGGCGATTTCATGGCGGTAGGGGTTGTCGTTCCTCTCCAACCAACCGCGCGCATGCCAATCGCCCACGGGTAGCAAAACATGGCTCAAGGCACGAGAGACGATGCCGAATGCCCGTGCGCTGGCGGCGATGAGCTTTTTGCCACGCTCGGTGTGGGCACAGGCGATTGCGCTATGGTCGCTTTCGCGGATGTCGATGAACGGAATCGGTTCCATGTATTCCTCTCCTTTTCTGATAACATAAAGCATAATTATACGTTGTTCAATAGTGTATTTACCAAGTTACTTGACCAAAGTCATGAAAGTAGGCAAACTGCCGTTAATCCAACATCACAGAGTTTTTCCATGAGTGACGAGCAACGTTTCTTCACCGATGCCGATTTCCTCGCCCGTTCCGTCGAGACCTACGACGTGCCGAATGGCGAGCGCAAAGTGCTGCTTCATAGTTGCTGCGCGCCCTGCGCTGGCCCGTTGATTGAAAAAATGCACGATTCTGGGCTTGAATTGACTATTTTCTTCTATAATCCGAACATCCACCCCAAGAAAGAATACGAAATCCGCAAGGCCGAGAACCGCCGCTATGCAGAGAAACTCGGCATTCCCTGCATCGATGGCGATTACGACGTGCAGGATTGGTTCCACCGCGCCAAAGGGATGGAGAAAGACCCGGAACGCGGTCGCCGTTGCTCCATGTGTTTTGATATGCGCTTTGTTCGCACTGCGCTTTATGCCCATGAACATGGCTTCAAGGTGTTCACCAGCTCGCTGGGCATCAGCCGGTGGAAGAACATGGAGCAGATAAACGATTCCGGTACACGCTCCGCCGCGCCATACGAGAATCTTGATTATTGGACATATAACTGGCGTAAGGACGGCGGCTCTTCGCGGATGTATGAACTCGCCAAAGAAGAGAAATTCTATCAGCAGCAATATTGCGGATGTATCTACTCCCTCCGCGACACTAACGACTGGCGCGAATCCAAAGGCCGCGAGAAGATTGCCATCGGCGAGACGTGGTACGAGAAAAAACTCCATGATGCCGCAGGCGAATAAGCGTTTATCTTCATAAATCTGAAACAAACCTGTGCTAGGTTGATTGCTGACATTCATCCTAAGCGTGTTGGTAGATGAGCACACCCGTAATCGAGAATCCCCAGCCGATGGAAGCGATTGACCGCTTCCGTGAAGCGCTGCGCCTTGAGTTGGCGGTGGACGATACGCTTTTCCCGCACCGCGCGGCGTTCGAGGCAATCGATTTGGGTAATTTACCGAAGAGTGGAAAACGCCAGATAGACATCGCGTTCCGTGGTGAAACACAGGAGCGAGTGGAAGAAATCTATTACGAGACCATCGCCGACTACACGGATAATCCCAAGGATTTGCCGAAATATGAGAAAGTGCTGAAAGAGACCATCAGCGAATTCCTACATGAACAGAGCGTTGAGCCTTGGACGCGCGAACTGAAGAAAGGCGATGTGACCATCCGTTTTACGGAAGTGTCGCCGCAGGAGCAGCACCCTGTGAATCTCAGCCATGAAGAAATGTTCACGCTGGATTCGGGCGATGAGAACGAGATTCTGGCGACCATCAACGGCCGCCCCTTCCATATCCATAACGCCGAACTTCTGGAAGATCATTTCCCCGAAATCATCGCGGTGGCCGATCAGGTGAAAAAGGTGGAAGCGGAAACGCTGGTGGAAGACGGACGGCGCGTGAATTTCGGCAAAGTCATCACCATCGAAGAAGATGAAATCGCCAGCGTCGGTACGAATGATTATCTTTCTGTCGGTCGTCCTATGCTGGAACTGGCGCGTGAGAATCCCGACGAACTGCTGAACACGCTGCGCCACGAGCGCGGGCATGTCGCCAATGGTGATATGGATGAAAGCAAGGCCAGCACACGCGTGGCGAATGACCTGAGTTTCCTGAGCAGCCCTGCCAATTTACTGAATCTTATTGTGAATTCGACGGAATGGACGGCGGAACGGCTTGCGGATGTGACCAACAACAACCTCGACGCGATGCGCGAAATCCGCGTGCTGGATGCTGCGTTGACGGAAATCACTCCCGATTTGCGGGAGACTGCGCAACGCATCCGCTCCTATCCGTGGCACGACGAGTTGGACGCGATGCAAGTGGCGGCTGACCAGAACCCCGAAACCGGTTTCGTCGCGCATATGGATACCCAGCAGCCGAGAGTGTTGGTGACCAAACCTTTGATTGTGGCCGGACAGTTCTATGACGCGCTCGACCCCCATGAGGACGAGGCTTATGAAGGGCTGGACAACGGTAAGCGTGTTGCCCCGTTGAAAACTGCTTTGAAGCAGCTGGCGGAGAAGCACAAAGACCTTATCGCTGATGTGGAAGAGGTCAATCGTGCATCAGGATTCGTGTTGCAGGCGCGGGAGATTCTGGCGGATATGCACAACGTGCGGCACGCGGAGAATCCAGAGAAAGCGGTGGAATCGTTTAAGCGCACTGCTGGCACGGAAGGATTCAGCAGTGGCGGTGAAGTGGGCGATTCGCACCCTTCCGATGACAGCCGCATTGAGAATATGGGGCATTTCGCCCGCCGCGTGCTGCGCGAGCGGGAACAGGCGGCGAAGAAGCAAGATTCCCCTAGCCGCTGATCAGCCCTGCATCTCCAGCCAGTTTTCTTCCGCCTTTTCCAGCGCGGTCTTAGTGCGGTCGTAATCCGCCAGCAGCTGGTTCATCACCTTTTGATTATTGACGGCTTTCGGCTCGCCCATCTCGCGTTCGATACGCGATAGTTCCTGCGTCAACTTTTCCACTTCCGCTTCGGCATCGGCAACGGCATTTTTGGATGCACCTTTTGCTTTCTTCTCTTTCGACTTCTTGTTGGCGGCGCGAGCTTCGGCTTTCTCGCCGCGACGCTGGTCGATGATGAGCTTACGGTAATCATCCAAATCGCCGGTGTAGGGCTCTACCGCGCCGTCTTTCACCAGCCAGAGCTGGTCGGCGACGCATTCGACGATGTGCGGATCGTGGCTGACGATGATGACGCAGCCGGGGTAGTTGTTCAGCGCTTGAATCAGCGCTTCGCGCGCATCAATGTCCAAATGGTTGGTCGGCTCGTCGAGCAGCATGATATGCGGCGCGTGATAGCTCATCAGGCAGAAGAGCAGACGGGCTTTTTCACCACCGGAAAGCTTGTCGATGATGGTGTCGGATTTGGTCTTGTCGAACCCGAACTGGCCAAGCATGGCGCGTAGTTTGGCTTCCGCCACACCGGGCAGTTTCACGCGGAGAAGCTCGAAGGGCGAAATGGTCACGTCCATCTCTTCGGACTGGTGCTGGGCGAAGTATCCCACGCGGAGTTTGGTGGAGCGGATGACATCGCCGCCGATGGCGTCCAACGTGCCCGAAAGCAGCTTGATGAGCGTGGATTTACCGTTGCCGTTCGCGCCGAGCAAGGCGATGCGGTCTTCCATGGTGATGCTGTGGTTGATGCGCTTGAGAATGGGTTTGCCCTTCTCATAGCCGATGTCCGTATCACGCAGGGTGATGATGTTAGATTGCAGCTCCTCCGGCTCCGGGAAGCGGAAGACAGTGGTGCGCGAGGCGAGTGGGGCTTCAATCAGCTCCATACGTTCCAGCGCCTTCAGGCGGCTCTGCGCCTGTGCGGCTTTGCTGGCCTTCGCGCCGAAACGGGTGACGAATTCCATCATGTGGCTGCGCTGCTTCTGCTGCTTCTCGAAAGCGGCGGCCTGATGGGCGGCTTTCTGGGCGCGGCGGGTCTCGAACTGGTCGTAGTTACCTGTATAGCTGGTGAGCTTCTGCTGGTCGAGGTGGACGATCTGCGTCACCGCTTTGTTCAGGATGTCGCGGTCATGGCTGATGATGATGAGCGTGTGTTTATAGTTTATCAGGTAGTTCTCCAGCCAGACGAGCGCCTCGAAATCCAAGTGGTTGGTCGGCTCGTCGAGCATCAGGAGTTCGGGCTGGCGGAACAGCGCGGCGGCGAGCGCCACACGCATGCGCCAACCACCAGAGAAATCAGAGATGGGGCTGTTCTGCGCTGCTTCGTCGAAGCCGAGACCGGCCAGGATGGTAGCCGCGCGTGCAGGGGCTTCATAGGCGTCAATGTCGGCAAGGCGGGTGTAGATGTCAGCGATGCGCTGGGGGTCTTCAGCGGTTTCGGCTTCTTTGAACAGGTCATTACGTTCGGTGTCAGCTGCAAGCACAACGTCGATGAGTTTGGTGTCGTCCTCCGGCAGATCCTGGCGCACCATGCCGACGCGCGTGCCCGCGACAAGGCTGATTTCGCCACCGTCGGCCTCCAGCTCACCGGAAATCAGCTTGAACAGCGTGGATTTGCCCGTGCCGTTCGGACCGACCAACCCCACGCGATGCCCTGCGGAAATGCTCAGCGAGGCTTTGTCCAGCAGGGTGCGGCCAGCGATGCGGTAGGTGACGTCGGAAATCGTAAGCATGTTTTAGTACCAAGTAAGGGCGATGGAAACCACCGCCAGCAGGAATATCGTGTTGGAGACCATCAGCAACACGGGTTTCAATCCGACATGCCGCAGCTTGCCGAGCGAGGTCTTCATGCCCAGCGCGGCCATGGCCATCAATAAGCACCAACGGGAAACTTCGGATGCGTGGCGTATAGCCGTTTCCGGCAGGAAATGCAAGCTCGCCAGCGCAGAAAGCAGGAGGAAGGCCAGCAGAAAGCCGGGGAAATTCACTTTCGCGCTGTGCGATGCGCCTTCGCCACGGCGGCGGAGGTATAGCGCGATAAGCAAACAAACGGGCACGAGCAGAGCCACACGCATGAGCTTGACGATGGTGGCGGTGTCTCCCGCAGGTTCGGAGAAGGTGTAACCCGCGCCGACCGCACCGGCGACATCATGGATGGCCGCGCCGATGAGGATGCCCGCATGAGTGTCGTCCAACCCCACAGAACGCGCGAGCAAAGGGTATAACACCATACAGGTGCTACTGAGGAGTGTGGTGGTGACGATGGTGAAGACGGTGAGGGTTTCGTTGCGGTCGTCACGCGGGAGTAAGCTCGAAACAGCCATGGCTGCAGACCCGCCGCAAATGGCGGTCGCGCCGCCTGTGAGCAGACCGAGCTGATAGGGCAGGCCGAGCAATTTCGCCAAGGCGAACGCGAAGAAGATGGTGAGGGACACGCCTGCCAGCACTGTGAAAACGGGCGCGAGGCCGAGGGAAAGGAACGTGTCTAACCCCATCTTTGCGCCAAGCAGTGCCACGCCGACATGGAGGATGGTGCGGCTTGACCAGACGACACCAGGGACGGTGTGGCGGATGCGGTTGAAGAAGCTGCATGCCATGCCCAGCAATAGCGCGAAAAGCAGCGCGGGGCCGCCATGGTTCAAGGAGAAATGGTGGGCGAGAAAAGACACAGCCGCCACAGCGAGGATGCCGGGCAGCAGATGGAACAGGGTGTTGAAGGTGACGATGACAGGGTTTCTCATGGCGCGGAGTGTACCCAAATCACCGCTTGGCGTAAACGGTTGTTTGCCGCTAGAATGGGTGAATGAAAAAATACCTTATCGCTTTGTTCATCCTGTTTTCTCCGGCCAGCGCATTCGCGCTGAGCTGTGTTTTTATGACGCCGGAAGATGCGAAATCGCATTATCCCGTGGCGGTGCGGGGCGTCGTGGTGAGTTCCACGAAGATCGCGGGGGGAGAGGAGACACCCAACTCGGCTTTCCTGCGTGGTGCGCAAGAGGTGAAAATGACCGTCAGCCACTCCCGTGGAGTGGAGGGTGAGAACGTTGTCTTCACAGAAGCCCTGACGATATATGACCCGACCTCACGTTTCCGCGAAGGTGGCGATTATGTGGTGTTCCTCGAACAGCCAGAGTGGGGAGGGTACCGTTTCCCCGTCTGCGGCTATGCTTTCTCGCCCTCGCAAAGCGGCGTGGAATGGGACGAAGTGCGGCAGGTGATGGGCTGGTAAGCCTATTTCACGATGAAGGTAACTATGCCATCGCTGGCGACTTTCGCACCTTCACGCCAGACTTCCACGCTCACTTTATGCGTGCCGCGCGTGACCGCCCAAAGATGCTCCGGCGTGTGGGTTATCAGCGGCTCACCATCAATCATCCATCTCACTTCATCCCCCGGCAATGTGCCCTGCAC
>VGDC01000001.1 GCA_016869895.1 Alphaproteobacteria bacterium | reverse complement strand
AAAGGAAGTGACCGCTTTAACCGACTACCGGAAAGTCATCACTTTTGAAGCAGATACGTCGCTGGAGTATGGCGTTCCGGCGAGAGAGCTTTATAAGCTCGCCGATTCACGAACAAGCGGCTGCGACTAAGCGGCTTCCGGCTGTTTCACCACGTCCTCTAAGGATTCCCGCGGAAAGACCTCCAGCCTGCCGCCTGCCGTGAGATTCACGATGCGCACACCCGCTTCGTCGGCCTTGCGCTTTGCCACTGCATAAGCCTTGAATGCCGCTCCGTCGGGGTATGACCATGTCCGGCGCAGGCTGTCCATATCGGTGAGCTGGGTGGTGTGTTTCTCTTTCTCGTAGAAATACTGCACATCCGTCTTGCCGTCGTCGATGCCATAATCACAATCGCAGCCGAGCAGGTAGATTTCCTTGAACCCCATGAAGATGGCCAGCGGGATGCAGAAGGTGATGACCCCCGTGTGCCCATCGTCCATGTTGCGGCTGAGGTCGAGATTCATGTCGTCGATTTTATGGATGAAGTTCTTCGGCTTGTCGAACATCAGATAATACAGCTCGTGGTCGGCCAGTGCCGTCTGGCTCTCCAGATGCGACTTGAACACGTGGGAGAAGAACTTGACAGAATCACGCGTATGTGTGGCCAGCGCGGTCTCCATGCCCTTCTCCAGCTGGATATGCTCGTGCGACCAGCCACCGAAAATCTGGTGGGAGCAGAGGGCATAGAACTGCGGATTGATGTCGTGGTATTGCGGATGGTTCATGAACCAGTTGGTGCAGAAGACCTGCTCATCCCTCAACACCGACAAGTCCTGCTGGTTCAGCGACGGGCCATTGCCGATGATGAAGCACCGCTGGCCTTCGTATTTGTTCTCAAATCGGGCGCGCAGACGGTCGTATTCACCGGAATCGAGGAACGCCCTGCGCTGCACATCCATCCGCTGTTCGCGTTGACGCTTCTCCAGCGATTTCTCGTCCAGCTGGCGATAGCGCATCCATGCGTGGATGACCTTCACGCGCAGGCGTTTCGCCACATGCACAGCCAATTTCACCAGCTTTTCGCCAAGTTCACCGATGGACTTGCTGTCGCTCAGGTTCTCCAGCGTCTTCTGCAGACGATACGGCCAGAAGGCACGGTATTTCTCGATGCGTTTGGTCAACTGCGCCACCTGCTCATCCGCATGACGGCGGAAATCGGTCAGGTAGCGGTGCTGCGCCTCCGGCGAAGCATATTTGCGGAAGGCATCGTGCCACAGCTCCTCTGCGCAGTAATAGCGCATCTCGACCGGCTTACGCTTCAGGTTCCATGGCTTCTCGCCCACATAATGCAGGATGCGGATGCCATCCTTCTGCAGTTTCGCAGCGATTTTCCGGCTGCCTGTGTGCAAATCGTTGTAGGGCTTGGCATAGGAATCGCCATAAAGCCGTTTCAGGCAGTTGAAGGCATGGGGTAGGAAGGTGAGCTCCTTATCGGCGAAATAGCAGTTCAGCACCGCCTGATCAGCCTTGCCGTGCTTAGCTTTCAGGTCGAAACGGTCCAGCGAATCGCTGATGTCCTTCAAACTATCCGCATGCAGATATTTCTTGCCGATGACCACGATGCCGCTGTTGAAATGCTTCTTCTGCTGATAGGTGCGGCTATCGTATTCATGCACCACCGCGAGGTCGGCTTTCACGCGCACTAGCTCGGAAATATCCCCCAGCACCAGCATGTCACTGTCGATGCAGATGACGCGGTCGTAATCGCTGAAAGTGAAGGCTTCCATGATGAAAAAGGCGGAAGCGAGGCGCTCCGGTGTCTTGATGACATTGTCGCGCGCATGCAGGATGCGCTCGAACTTCTCGATGTCCACGCGGTGGAAGATGATGTTGTCGTAATACTTCCGCATCTCCGTCATGCTGGCTTCGGAAAGCGGGCATTCGCGCTCATGGTGGAACACGTAGAACGGCGCATTCATCCACGGGTTCTTCTCCCGCAGCGAGCACAGCATCACGATGAATCCGTGGACGAAATTGTCAGAAACAACGGTGGTGAAACAGTATTTTTCTTGTTCTTTTTTCATCTATTTCGAATTTTTAGGGGTTAAATGGTCTTTCCGCGCCCGATAGCATAATAGTCGATGCCGTGGCGCGCGACGACGGCGGGGTCATAGATATTGCGTCCGTCAAAGATGGCAGGCTCACGCAGCGTGTTTTTGATGCGCGCAAAATCCGGCGCGTGGAAGGCTTTCCACTCGGTCACGATGGCCAGCGCATCCGCGCCCTCCAGCGCGGCTTCCTTGTTCTCCACCAGCGTCAATCGGTCGCTTTTGCCATACACCCGCTCGGCTTCCTGCATGGCTTCGGGGTCAAAAGCGCGCACGCTTGCGCCCGCTTCCCACAGCGCTTCCATCAACACGCGCGACGGTGCTTCGCGCATATCATCGGTATTCGGCTTGAACGCCAGCCCCCAAAGTGCGATGACCTTGCCTTTGAGGTCGCCACCGAAATAGGCGTTCAGCTTGTTGAAGAGTACAGTTTTCTGCGTGTTATTGCGGTTCTCCACCGCGTTCAGCAGCGTGGTTTCATAGCCCACCGCCTTCGCCGTCTGGATGAGCGCGCGCACGTCCTTGGGGAAACACGAGCCGCCATAGCCGATGCCGGGGTAGATGAAGTGATAGCCGATACGCGGGTCAGACCCGATGCCATGGCGCACCTGTTCGATATCCGCCCCCAGCTTCTCGGCGAGGTTGGCCATCTCGTTCATGAAGGTGATGCGGGTCGCCAGCATGCAGTTCGCGGCGTATTTGGTCATTTCCGCACTGCGCACATCCATCACGATGATTTTCTCATGGTTGCGGTTGAAGGGGGCATAAAGCTCGCGCATCACCGCTTCCGTCTCGCGGCTGTTCGTGCCGATGACGATCCGGTCGGGCTTCATGCAATCGCCCACCGCCGAGCCTTCCTTGAGGAATTCGGGGTTGGACACCACATCGAAGGTCAGGTCTTCGCGGCCACGTTCTTTCAGCGTCTCGGCGATTTTCGCGCGCACCTTGTCCCCTGTTCCGACGGGTACAGTGGATTTGTTGATGACGATCTGGTGGGATTCCATATGGATGGCGATGCTCTCCGCCACAGCCAACACATATTTCAAATCGGCGGAGCCATCCTCATCGGGCGGCGTGCCCACGGCGATGTATTGGATGCCCGCATGCTTCACCGCATCGGCGGCCTGCGTGGTGAATTTCAAGCGGCCTTCCGCACGGTTATGCTTCACCAGCCCTTCTAGACCGGGTTCATAGATGGGGATTTCGCCTGCTTCCAGTCGCGCCACTTTCGACGCATCCACATCGACGCACAGCACGCTATAGCCCGTTTCCGCCAGCACAGCCGCCTGCACGAGGCCGACATAACCCGTCCCGAAAATACCGATACGCATACAAAAAACCTTGAAATAACCGCCCACCGCAGGCAATGGCAGCATCATAAGCATAATTCCTGCAACGTCAAGGAATCCAAAGCATTTTCCGTGGAAAAAGCTGACAATCCGTGTTATCCAGAGCCATGATTTTGCTTCAGGGATTATATCAGATAGCGCGCATCCAGAGCCGGTTAGAGTGCAACCGTGCGCTTTCTGTGGTTCTTGGCCTTGTGCGGGCGGGTTATCGCCGTTTCCCGCCTCGTTCTGCGGCGGATTTCCACACATCCGCCAAGGCGCATCGTTATGCGGGCGGGCATTCCCTCGCCGCCGCGCCGCTCTTCCTGAAGGCGGCTGAACTCGCCCCCCATAACGGGGATTATCTGGCGGATTACCTGCTCGACCTCTTCGATTCTGGCCGACTGGATGCCCCCACCGCCGCATCCTATCTACCCCGCATGGGCAACGTGCGCGCGCCCGCCAAACGCCTTCGCCTGAAAGCCGCGCTCTATGACCTCGGCCTGCGCGATGCCGCCGCCATCACCTTCCCCGGCGCGAAAGACATCGAAGGCAGATATGCCTGTTTCGACCCCACCAACCGCCAGCGCATCCGCTTCGCGCTGGATCACGACCGCTTCCGCGAATACCTCCTCGCTAACCGCTTCAATATCGCGCTGGTCGGCAATTCCCCCTGCGAAGTCGGCAAGGCCAGAGGCGCGGAGATAGACCGCCACGCCGTCGTCATCCGCTTCAACAATTTCGCCGCCGATTCGCGTTTCGCAGCGGATTACGGCACGAAAGCCACCGTCTGGTTCCGTGGGCGCAACCGCCGCACACAGGAGCGACCAGATGAAAGATTCGCCTTCATTGGCTATGGCGTCTCCCACCTTTTCGCCCATCCCGCCGATTGGTCGGCCATCGAAGCGCAGCAGCGCAAAGGCACGGGCACATTGACCTTCCAGAAGACCTATGACGCCTTGTTTGAAGAGCTTGGCTCACCGCCCAGCACAGGGCTGCTCGCCATCCGTGCTGTGTGTGACATCATCGGGCCGGATGCGAAACCCGATTGCTACGGTTTCAGCTTCACCGACCATCTGCAAGCCGGCGCGAAATCACACTATTTCGAGAAATTCACCATCAGCAGCCCCCACGATTGGCACAAAGAAGCGGCTTACTTCAGGAAGCTGATGGGGGAAGCAGGGGAATGAACCCGTTTTTCTGGTTATTCGTGATGCTGATTCCCGTGCTGGTCTTCGCCGCAAAGCCAGAAGATAGTGCGAAGTTCCGCACGTGGCGGCTCATCGGCGCGATTCTTTTAGGGTATGCGGCGCTGAATGCGATGATTTACTCACACTATCATCTAGGTTGGCACGATTATGAAATTTGCCAAAGCCAATTCGCTGACGGCTCTCTCCAGCAACATCCCGAATGCGGAAAGCCGCCGAAAGGCTTAGGCTTATTCTTCTACCCGCTGATTGGCTGGGTCTTCGCAGCGGGATATGCGGGATTGTGTGAATTTGCTTGGCAAATGCGGCACAGACGCACCATCAAAACCATGGGTGGGCACTTCAAGAAGGGATGGTTCGCGAACTTTCTGATAGCTATCGGCACACTCATATTCGTCATTTACCCCATTTGCATGATGGTCAGCACACTGATTTTAGAACTAGCTTCTTAGTACATGCTATTTTCAGCATCTAATCTTACTTCCGCTGAGAATTGCGTCTCCCACCGCCCGACTACATCAAAGTGCACACCAAGCGCATCAGTTACCATTAGAGCCAATATAGATGCTTCGGCTGGGTCTGATGTGCCATGGTAAAAATCTTCTCTCAAATTAACCGGATCTGTGAAAATATCTGCATACTTGTAATTAATAGTTCCTTGGATACTTAGCATGCCGTTTTTATGATGAACGTCTCCTGTGAATAAGCCGCTTACCTTTCCACCACCAAACGGCCAAAAATAATCACCAAACTCGGTGTATGAATTATAAAAATTATGGGTGAAACCCCCACTCTGTCGCTTACGAGCAGCAGTAATTATTTCAGAATTCACCCGGCTTCTACTGTCCGCTCCCTGACGTTTTATATAGTATAAATAGTAATTGATAATCGCTAGGAGATGCCCCGTTTCTTGTAACTCAAGTGTTCTTCCGCCACCAAAGTAGTAATGTCTAATGAATTTGGCTGCTGTCCATTTATTTTCCACATCACGCTCTGGCTGCAATAGTATTTGATATGCATACTCACTCTCACCTGGAATGAACGGCTCCGCTTTGCAACGACAATTATAATCCTCGCCCGGATGTCCGGTGGATGGACGCACATCCCAACGAAATAGTTTGCCGTTGTTGACCGCGTGGGCATTCCTAACCTTATCATCACCAGACGTGCGCCAGATGTAGTGAGTTGTAGTGTGTTCGCTTGATGGCGCCTTTAATGCGACATCAAGGGGAATTCCTTTGCGCAGATAACGCACGAAGGCTTTTTGATAATCCGATGGATGGATTGAGTGCATAACGACCTCATCATGAATGTTTCATCCATCTTGAGGCGATAACAGCAAACCCGGAAGGGGTGAATTCTCACCACCAATCACATACTTCCCGCACGGCGCCCTTGCCGCCATCCTTCGCGGTGATGTAATGGGCAACGGCTTTGGCCGAGGGGTGGGCATCGGCGGGGGCGATGGCGAGCCCTACCTGCCCCATCACTTCCACATCGTTCACATCATTGCCCATATAGGCGATTTCGGAAAGGCTCACGCCGTTCTCCGCTGCCCATGCCTGCAGCGCGGGCAGTTTGCTATCGGTGGAATTCTGCGCGGGAATGCCCAGCTTCTTCGCGCGCGCCAGCACCACGGGGTTCTTCTCTTTGGAGAGGATGAACAGCTTCAGCCCCTTCTCCTTCAGCAGCGTGATGCCCATCCCGTCCGAGCGCGAGCAGCGCACGCTCTCCTCGCCCGTTTCGCTCACGGTCACATGGTCGTCGGTCATCACCCCGTCGAAATCGAAGACGAGGGCTTTGATGGCCTCCAATCGCGGTTTCAGCGGCACGTTCTCTTTCCGCGTCCAGGCGATGGCATCGCACCAGCGCAGTTCATCGGGCGTATCGATTTCCAACGGCGCCTGATCCACCACCGCCAGCACCGTCTTGCCGCAGAAGCGTTGCTGTTTCTCGCGGAAAGCCGTCACGCGCAGGGCATAGATGCTGCCCGTCTCGCGGTAGGTCGGGGTGAGTTCCTGCCGGCGTTTGCGCGGCTGGGTGTGGTCGTGGTTCACGCCCACCGCATCCTCGCCGTTCTCCTGCCACAGGAAGCCATGATCCTCCGCCGCCGCGAAGCAGCAGTCGGCATCCGTCGCAATGAGCTTGCGCACCACGGCGTCTATCTGCGCAGGCGTGGTGAAAGGCGAGGTGCATTGCAGGAACACCAGCACGTCCGGCTGTTCGGGCATGTGGTCAAGTGCGTGGAGCAGTGCGGCTTCGGAAGAGGCCGTATCCCCCGATATTTCCGCCGGACGCTGGATGACGCTTGCGCCGAAGGCGGTGGACACCGCCGCGATGCCGACATCATCCGTGGAGACGTAAACGCCGCCCACCGTCTCGCTTTCCAGCGCGGCGATGATGCTGCGGCCGACCAGCGGCACGCCGCCGACAGGGCGGATGTTCTTGTTCGGAACGCCTTTCGAGCCTCCGCGCGCGGGGATGACGGCGACGACGCGCATGAATCAGCCCGCTTTGGTTTCTGCGGTGTATTCGCCCCATTTCAGCTTGCGGCGCTGCACGGCTTCCACTTCCAGAATATCGCGGGATTTGAAGGTGAGCGCTTTCTCCACATTGCGCAGGTCGCGGCAGAGACGGCGGAGTCCATCCGGCTCGAGGCTGGCGGCGTGGTCGGTGCCTTTCCAGGTGCGGTCGAGCGTGAAGTGACGCTCCACCCAGCTTGCGCCCAGCGTCATAGCAGCGATGTCAGCAGCGATGCCGAGGTGGTGGCCGGAGAAAGCGATGGCTTTCACGCGGTCGCCGTACAGTTCCTTGATGCGGCTGACCTCGTTCAGGCAGAGGTCGTCGAAAGCGACCGGATAGCCGGACGTGCAGGCATAAAGCACCAGCGAATCCTTCGCGCGGCCATGCTTCTCGTAGAACTTCACGATCTCTTCGATTTCGTCCTTGGTGGTCATGCCGGTGGAGACGTGGATTTCGCCCTTATAGTTCTCGCAGAGCCAGCCCTGAAGCGGCCAGTGGAGGTTCGTGGCGGAAGGGATTTTGATGAGCACGGGGTCGAGCGACGCGATTTCCTTGGCGGAGGTCAAATCCCACACGGAGGTGGAGTAGATGATGCCGTTCGCTTCGCAATGGGCTTTCAATTCGGCGTGCTGCTCGGTGGAGAATTCGAGGAATTCGCGGTGCGCGCCGTAAGTATCGCCGTAGGAATTAGCAGGGTTCGGATGCGGCGCGTTATACTGCTCCGGCGACAGCAATTCCTTGTTGTGACGTTTCTGGAATTTCACCACATCAGCCTTGCACACATGGGCGGCGACGTTGATGAGTTCCTTGGCAATGTCCATATCGCCTTTATGATTGCAGCCGACTTCCGCGATGACCTGTACCACGACAATTTCCTTATTTTTTGTTTATATGCGCAGATTGATAAGCCGCCTTTCTAGCGCAGAACGGCCTTCTTGTCATGCCAAATTCCTGCGCAGGAAATCAGGCGCGCCCGAAATCGTCCTCTTTCCGTTCGATGTCATCTTCATCGAATCGGCTTCCCGTCTGCGTCTCCACGAACTCCAGCATCTCCTCGCCGATGTTGTGGATGCGGTGCCACGCGCGCAGCGGAATGCGGATGCTCTCTCCGACTTTCAGGGTCAGCGTCTCTTCGTCCAGCGTCACTTGGGCGATACCGCGGGTGATGGCCCAGACCTCCTCGCGATAGCGGTGACGCTGCAGGGAAAGGCGTTTTCCCGGCAGCACATGGATATGCTTCACCACATAATCCGGATGCACATCCAGCACCTTCCACCCACCCCAAGGGCGCGCGTCCTCTTCTCCGACCTTATACTGCCTCATGCGGCCTCTCTTTATTGTTCTTATCCGAACATAATCGGTTTATTTGCTTTGTTCCAGTGCCAGCATCTGCGCCTCATATTCCGTCACCACTTGGTCGGGGTCGCCCGCCATGCGGATGACACCCTGTTCTATCCAGATGGCGCGGTTGCACAGTTCGCGGATGGTCTGCCCGTTGTGCGACACCAGCACCACCGTCTGTTCGCCGAGGATGCGCTCTTTCAACGCATCGGCGGATTTCTTGCGGAAAGCCACATCGCCCACGCCCAGCACTTCGTCGAGCAGCAGGATATCGGGATTGCGCTGGATGCTCAGCGCGAATCCGAGGCGCGATTTCATGCCGCTGGAATAGGTGTAATAGGGCATATCGATGGCCTCTTCCAGCTCCGCAAAGGCCACAATCTCATCGAAACGCTTGCGGATTTCCCCTGCTTTCATGCCGATGAGCATCCCACCGAGGAACACGTTCTCTCGCCCCGTCAATTCCGGCATGAAGCCCGTGCCCAAGGCAAGCAGCGATGCGCTGCATCCTTTCTTCAGCTTCACCTCGCCCGCATCCGGTGCGATGACACCTGCCATGGTCTTCAGCAGCGTGCTTTTGCCGATGCCGTTGCGCCCCAACACGCCAAGCGATTCCCCGGGCATCAGGTCGAAGCTGATGTCCTGCAGCACCCAGCGGTCAAGCCGCTTGCGGCGGAAGGAGAAGGATTTGCCATAGTTCACGCCCACGCCCTTGAGGGAGAGGATGGGTTTTTCGGTTTTTTGGGTGGTTTTTGCGTTCATTTTGCCCTCACATCACCACTCTGGGGTACAGGAATTCCGCTTTTGCCAGCAGCCGCTTGCCCACCAATAACAGCAATAAACCGAACAACGCGACATAGCTCAGATGCCCCCAGTCGGGCAGCACACCGTCGATGAGGATATCGCGGTACGCTTCAATGAGCGCCGCCATCGGGTTGGCGAAGAACCAGCTCTTCAGGTGTTCGGGGATATGGTCGCCGTCGAAGAAGATACCGCTGACGAACATCACCGCGCGCAGGAAATGCCCCAACAGAATTTTCAGGTCGGGCAGAAAAGGCACGATGGCTGAGCACAGATAGGTCGTGCCCACGATGAACAGAAACTGCACCGCCAGCACGACCGGAAGAGCAGTGTAAGCAACGCTCGGCGCAAGGCCGTATAGCCAGATGAACACCAGCAGGATAAGGAAGGTGATGACGAACTTGAATCCTTGGCTTATCAGCGACACCGAGGGGAAGAAAGACGGCGTGATATGCACATGCTGCATCAGGTTCTTGCCCGCTATGATGGACGCCGCGCCCTGCGTCACCGTCGAGAAGAACCACCGCCAGACCACCAGCCCGATGAGCAGGAACACCACGAACTGATCGGTCTTCGTCTGCATCAGCACCGCGAAGACGAGATAATACACCGCCATATGCAGCACCGGTTCCAGCACCCACCACAGCACGCCTGCCGTGCTGCGCGCCGATTCGGTCTTCAGGTCGGCATAGGCCTTGAACAGCATCAGCTGCAACAGGTGCGAGCGGCGCGTATCGAGGAATCGGGTGATGAAAAGCAGCTTATCGGGCATGGGATGTCCGTGGTTTTCAGGAAAATCCCTTATACCCCCCGAGGGTTGCGGGGGCAACCCTTTTGCCTAGGATTCGCCTTATCGGCGGTCGCGCAGCCATTGCCGCAAGGGTCGCCAGTGGAGCAGCTCGCGCAGCAGCGGCAAGCGCGATAGCTTCCGGTAAAGGCCGATGAGCAGGGTTTTCACCCGTGAACCCGCCTCGCGGTCATGACTCAGGCGATAGGCATTCCACACCGCCAGATTGCCGAAGGGATTGCGCGTTTCGGTGTAATGCTTGGCCACTGCGGCGCGGAATACACCCGCGTCGAAAGGCTCAAGAAGGCCGCTGGCCGCCAGAGCGGGGGATTCGCTCAGGAAGGCATCCAGCGCGCGACCATCGGTGAATGCATGACTTTCCGCCAGTTTACCCACCAGTTCGGCGTTGCCTTCACAGCGGAAAATGGCCGTGGGTTTGCGCAAGACTTCCAGAGACAACAGCACCGTCGATGGCATGGAAATGGCCTGCGCACAGCCGGAAGCGATGTCCTCGAAACTCCGCGCATCGTCGGCAGGAATCAGGCTGATATTACGATATTTCTTTTTCCGCAGCCATTGCTTCACCAGTTCATGGTCGCCCGTATGCGCCTTCCAGATGAAGGCTGTCTGCGGGTGTTTGCGCGCGGCGTATCCCACCGCGGCGAAGAAGGCGCGGCGTTCATGCGCGCCGTAAATCGTCCAGTGCAGATTCGTGGCGACGAGCACCGTATCCTTGCGGGTCTCCAGCGGTACATCGCCGATGCCCGACAGCGGATAACCGATGCCGCCCTCGCCGAACCACGGAAGATAAGCATCGGATATATTTACCGATTTTCCAAGACCGCGCTCGCCGCCGCAGCGCGCGGGGTCGGAAAGGATGGGTTTTTTGTCCTCGAACAAATGCCCCCACTGGAACAAACCGTGCTGCACCTCGACTACCTTCAAACCGGCTTTATGCGCGGCTTCCAGCAATAATCCCGCCTGCTCCATCTGCACGCGACAAGGGATGGCAAGCGAGGTCAGCACCACGCCAAAACGGTGCATATTCAACAGGATAGTCTCCAGCTCATCGCACAACGAAACATGCGCGGGCTGGCTACGCGCCAAGGAGAGCAATTTCTGCCCGCGTTTGGCAGGGATATACACCACCACCGAATGGTCGGAAAGCGAGGCCAGAAGCGGCTTATAGAGCGCGAGCATCTGGGCGTTTTGCAGCAGAATGAGAAGGGATTTTTCCAAAACCGTGATTCCATTTTTACGTCGATGCAACCCACACTAGCAGAAAAAAACGTGCAAAAAACAGCAAAATCTGCATCGATTTAATTAGTTTTTCGTGCATTTTTTGGCTGATTTTCGTCATTTTTTCACTATACTGCGCTGCAATTCTCTTTTTGGGACACTCTGATGCAATTCCTGACCATCTCGCTCGCCTTCTTCGCCATGCTCTTCGTGCTTTCGGCATGCAACCGCCCCGATTGGCGCACGGCAGACCGCTCCAGCGCAGGCCTAGCCCCCTCGCCGCAGATCGAGCGGGATGCCATCGTGCATGTCTATTCGGCGCGGGCATTCGACTGGCGCGGCTATTTCGCGGTGCATAGCTGGATAGCGACGAAGGAGAAGGACGCGGAGTTCTATACGACCTATCATGTGATGGGGTTCAACCTGCGCCGCAACCTGTCGGTGGTGGATGTGAAACAGGATGTGCCCGACCGCGCGTGGTATGGTGCGAAACCGAGCCTCGTCGCGGAATTGAAGGGTGCGCGCGCAGAGGCGGCCATCCCCAAAATCGCGGCGGCGGCGAAGAGCTATCCTTATCCGATGAGCTATCGCGTTTGGCCAGGGCCGAACAGCAACACGTTCATCTCGCATATCCTGCGCAACACGCCGGAAATCGGCGTGGAGCTTCCCTCCAACGCCATCGGCAAGGACTGGATAAACCACGGGAAAGTCTTCGCGCGCTCCGAATCCGGCACGGGCGTGCAGCTGTCGCTCTTCGGCGTGCTGGGTTGCACGGTGGGATTGGGCGAAGGCGTGGAAGTGAATGTGCTGGGGCTGAACTTCGGCGTGGACGTGCTGCGCCCCGCATTCAAACTGCCCTTCGTGGGGCGCGTGGGCATGCGCGACAAGCCCGCATCCTGAAAAAGCGGTTTTTTACCTAAAGTATATGGGCTTTCCACCAGAGCAGGAAGAGCTCCTCCCCCTGTTTTCCTTTGCGCTGGGCGCACCATGCGCTGAGCGCGCCGTCTTCCCATGAAGTGACGAGCTGGGGGTGGAGATAGGCCTTCTTGCAGACGGCCTGCGTGTGCCCCAAGGTGTTGGCCACCTCGCGCACGATGGCGCGGGAGATGGCTTTGCGCTCCTTCACGGTCTGGGGCACGGGCATGGCGGAGAAGCGGCTGAAGGCTTCGGAACAGGCCGCCCATGTGCGGAAGTCCTTCGCGGTGAAAGCACCGCCGGTGACTTCGCGGAGGTATTCGTTCAAATCCTGTGAGCTGACGGTCTGCTTCGCGCCGTTCTCGTCACGGTATTTGAAGACCTGATAGCCCGGAATCTCAGAACATTGCTTCAGCAACCGCACCAAGCGGCGGTCTTTGAGGGAGATGTCCCACGGCGTGCCGTTCTTGCCATTGAAAGTGAAGGCCACGGTGTCGCCCTGCACCTGCACATGGCGGCGGCGAAGGGTCGTCAACCCGAAGGTGTTGTGCTGCTCGGAATAGGTGGGGTTGCCGACACGGATGTAGCATTTGTCCATGATGTAAATCAGCCCCGCGAGGACGCGCTCGCGGGTGAGCTCCTGCTTGCGCAGTTGCGCCTCGACATGGGCGCGGAGTGCGGGGAGCACGGCGCCGAACTCCACCAGACGGTCGAACTTGCTGCCATCGCGGGCGGCAGACCAATCGGGATGGTAGCGGTATTGCTTGCGGCCTTTGGCATCGAACCCCGTGGCTTGCAGATGACCGTTCGGGTAAGGGCAAATCCACACGCGGTCATACGCCGGAGGCAACACCAGAGAGCGGATGCGCGCAAGGGTCTTAGGGTCTGTCACCTTCGCGCCTTTGGCATCGACATAGGTGAACCCCTTGCCCGCGCGCTTGCGGCGGATGCCGGGGATGGTGTCCTTCACATAGCGCAAGCCCGCCTCGGAAGCGACATCACGGCAGATGGCTTCGGAGTAGTGGGAGGTGACGGGTTCTGTCGGGTTCTGGTGCAACATAGCACCCACTATGCCGTTTGCCCGCGCAAATTTTCCATATGCTTCGGGGGAAGCCTATTCGCTGGCGAAGGCTTTAATCTTGCTCTGCAAATCCATGCTGCGGGTGTCGAGATCCTGCTCGATTTTCCGCAGCACTTCCGCGCTGAACACGCCCTTCTTATGCATCTGCACAAGGAAGGCGCGCTGGTGGTCTATCACCGCGCGTTCGGATTGAAGGTAATGGCGGAACTGCTCGCGCTGCGCTTCCAGCGTCTTGCAGTTGGCCTTGGTCTGCAACACGCCGTTGAAGTAACTCACCTGACGTTGCAGACGGCCACGCACTTCGTCCAGCACGGCTTTAGGCGTGTGATGGGCGAGAGATTCATCAATGAGCGCAAGGGTGCTGTTCGCCATAGCAAGGCGCAGGCGGCGTTCCTCGGTGGTGGTCTTCTCCTCAGGCTCTTCTATCCCTAACCAGCGCACGAGGAACGGGATGGTGAGACCTTGGAACACCAGCGTCACCAGAATGACCACGAAGGTGATGAAGAGGATGACATTGCGCTGGGGGAAATCCACCCCGTTGGCAAGTGTGACGGGCAAAGCCAGCGCCGCCGCCAGCGAGACCACGCCGCGCATGCCCGCCCAGCTGAGGAGGAAGAGGTGGCGGTTGTTCGTGACCGCCGCACCGCCGGAGATACCCCCGCGATTACGGCTGAGCCAGTTAGCGATGTGGACGGTGGGGAAGACCCAGAGGATGCGGATGACGATGACCACCGCGCTGATGAGCAGGCCGTAACCCACCATCTCCAGCACGGGGCGGTTGCCGAGGTCGTCCATGATGTCGGGCAGCTGCAAGCCGATGAGGATGAACACGAAGCCGTTGAGCAGGAAAATCATCGTCTCCCAGAAATTGTTCATCTGCATGCGCGTCTGGAAGGAGAATAGCTCATGGGCGCGCCACGAGACATACAGCCCCGCCGCAACGACCGACAAGACCCCCGACACATGCAGGTATTCCGCGAAAAGATAGGCCACGAAGGGCAGCAGCACCGTCGTCACCGTCTCGACAGTAGGATTGTTCAGGAATTTCTTTTGGAGTTGGGTATAGACATAGGCCAGCGACACGCCCATGGCGACACCCGCCACCGCCACCAGCACGAACTCCAACGCCGCGTCCCAAAAGGCGAAACTGCCCGTGACCACCGCCGCTACGGCGAAGCGATACGCTATCAGCGCGGAGGCATCGTTCACCAGACTCTCCCCTTCCAGAATCGCCACTAAGCGCTTGGGCAGATGCAGGCCTTTGAGCGCACTGGTCGCCGCCACCACATCCGGCGGAGAGACGATCGCCCCCAGCACGAAGGCCAGAGGCCATGTGAACCCGGGGATGACGTAATACGCCGCGACCGCCACACCCGCCGTGGTGAACAGCACCAGACCAATCGCTAAGCGACCGATGGAATCACGGTTGCGCTTGAAGTCATGCCATGAGGTGTTGCGCGCCGCATCGAACAGCAGGGGCGGCAGGAACAGCAGCAGCGCGACTTCGGAGGAAAGCTCGATATTCGGCAATTCAGGGATGAGGCTAATGCCCAGACCCGCGATGACCAGCAGGATGGGATAGGACACGCCGACGCGATCCGCCACGGAGTATAGCCCCACCAGCAGCGCCATCAGCAGCAGTATCGTATCCAGATGTTCCATGGAGGGATTTGTACGCTAAATCCTGCCCGTATCAAAGCGATTTTAGTGGCTTACGCGCCGCGTCGCCCTCGCGTATCTTCTTCAGGAGGAAATTGTACCGCCCGCCGAAGAGCACGGCAGAAGCCGTGAACTGCAGGAAAACCAGCGTGAGGATGCCGCCCGCGAAGCTGCCGTAACGCAGGGTATATTCCTCGAAATTCACGAGATACAGCGCGAAGAGACTGACGATGATGAGCCACAATATGGCGGCGGCTATCGCGCCCTGCCAGACCTCTTTCATATGGCGGCGACCGAAGGGGAGATAACGATACAGAATCGACAGCCCCCATGTGAGCAGCCCGAAGGCGAGCAGATAGCGCAACACGTTCAGCGCGGAGGAATGGAGGAAGGGCAGCGAATCGCCCAGCCATTTCGCCGCCACCGGCCAGATGATGAGCAGCGTCGCCAACAGCAGGAACGCAAGCGCCGAAAGCACCACGAAACCGAGGCTCTGCAAGCGGCGCTTCCAGAACGGGCGGCATTCGGTGGCCTCATACATCACGTTCAACCCGAAGCGCATGCCCTCCACGCCCGATGAAGCAATCCAGAGGATACCGAAGACGGCGACGGTCATCACGCCTGTGTCGTTATTCGCCATGATTTCCCGCACGACGGGAGCGAGGATGCCCACCAGCTCTTCGGGGAAAATCTCGAAGCCATAATCGATCACCTCATTGGCCAGCTGCGGCGTGCCGACCACACTTGCCAGCGCGAGGAGAAAGATGATGAAGGGAAACAGAGCGAGGATGATGGTATAGGCCGCATAGCCACCGTAAATCAACAAATCCGTCATGAAGAGGTCACGCAGGGTGAAGGCCAGCGCGCGGGGATGCCGCGTGGCGCGGGGATGGCGGTGCACGGTCTGTGTATAGCGGTCTTTAACGGCTTGTCCTGCGGATGCCGCGAGAATCTTCAAAGTCATGGGAATACCTTTGTTATCCTGCAAGCCTATGACGAGCAGGCATAAAGAGGCTATTTGTCATAGGCTACGCATCATGCTAGGGTAAGTGCAATCCGCCCGCCTTTGCAACCTTCAAGGATTGTTATGATACTTCGCCTCGCCCTCCTCTGCCTATCGGCCATGCTCCTTTCAGGGTGCGTCGGTTTCGGTTATTCGGATACCTATAACTACCGCCTCACAGTAAAGGTGGAAACGCCTGAAGGAATCAAATCCGGTTCAGCCGTGCGGAAGGTGACTTCGCGTGACAATACAAGCCAGCACAATTTGATTGTAGGCTTAAGCGGCGGATGCTCGTTTAGAACAAAAGGCGAAGCAGTAGTGGTTGACCTTGGCACACGCGGCAAGGTCTTCGCAATTCTGGGAGGCAGCGACCCTTCAAACGAAGCTGCAAGACTGGTATATCACACTTTTGAGAATCCACATGGCCCTGGCGGACAATGCTTGAAGCCAGCTATTAAATACTATTCTAATTTGAAAGCTAAAGCTGATTTACCCGTCTATTTGCACCCCACATTTGTCACGTTCGCGGATATGAATGACCCTGCGAGCGCCAAATACGTCTATGGAGTTGAACCTATTAAAGATAAAAGGGGGAAACCATTGATTAGTTGGCGAGAGAGGCAAGTAAAAGAAGATAATTTCGCCGCGTTCTTCGGCGAAGGCGTGAAGCTGCACAGCATCACCATCGAAATGACGGATGATTCGGTAACAGAAGGAATCGATAAAGAGTTGCCTTGGTTGTTAGAATACGACAAGAAATTATACAAAGGAAGAACGGGCCAGGATCGATTCACTTTTGCATCGGAAAACAAATTTATAACTTCTTTGAACATGGGCTCTTTTGCGGTTGGCACTATATCCGAACCAGTATTAAAAAAGATGTTTGCGCCACCTAAGTCACACGTTCAACAGCCCTGAAATGAGCTTCAACTCCGCATCCAGCCCTTTGGGAAGGTTCACGGCGATCATGCCGCTGCCGAACATCCCGCGCACGTCTTCAGGGTCGGCGAATCGCACTGCATGATGCAGATAACCGGGTAATCCCGCATCGCCTAGATAATCCGCCAAGTCCTCGAAGAGGAAATTCTTGAGCATGGGATACCACAGCAGAATCACCGCTTCCGGCCAGCGCTCGTGCAAATCCAGCACGAAATAGGCAGCTTCCTCATATTCGGATTTTATCTCATAGCTAGGGTCTATCAGCACCAGTCCTTTGCCACCGCGTTTGGGCGGTGAATGGCGCATGGTGCCGACATAGCCGTTCTCTTTACGCAAATAGATGTTCTTGCCGTGCACATTCTCCTGCAAAGCGCGGAATTCCTGCGGGTGGAGGTCATGCAGGTGCATCTCGCCTTTGCCTTGTTTCAAATGGTCTGCCAGCAGGAAACGCGCCAACAGGGGCGAGCCGGGATAGGACGACTCACCGAAGATGCCACGGGTCTTGGAAATGAGCGAAAGATAGGGATGGTCAGCCGCCAGTTTCCTGTCTTTCAGCAGGCGCAGGATGCCGTCCCGCGCTTCGCCGGTCTTGCGCGCTTCGGGGGAAGAGAGGTCATAGACCCCGCGGCCTGCGTGCGTCTCCATATAGGTCACATCGCCGCCCTCGGCCAGCAGCGCGCGCAGCACCGCCACCTGCACCATGTGCTTCTGCACATCGGCGATGCAGCCCGCGTGATAGATGTGTTGATAGGAAAGCATGTGTGGCCTGAACGGTTGGTGTTGTCATCCTAATAGTAAATTTAGGTGATGATTCCTACTGTTATTATTCGACCCCATGCCCGAAACCTAAACAAAGCCGCTTAAAGCCATGCTGAAAAAAATCCTCCTCGGCCTCTTCGGTCTGCTCGTTCTTCTGCTTGTCCTCACCGCAGGGGTGTTGCTCTATGCGAACACGGACAGCGGCAAGCGACACATCTCGCAAATCGCCACGAACGCGCTCGACCGCGAGGTGGAGCTGAAAGGCGGCATCGGATTCCTGCCCGCGTGGCCACCGACCTTGCGGGTGACGGAACTGCGCATCGCCAATTTCGAGGGCGGTCGCGCGGAGAATATGGCGGATATCGGGCGGTTCGAGATTTCCGTGAAGCCGCTGCCGCTGCTCATCGGCGATCTGGTGTTCCCGAAAATCGTGCTGGTGGATAGCCAAGTATCGCTGGAGCGCAAAGGCGATGGCGACGCGAACTGGTCGCTGGGTAAAGAGAAGCCGGAGCGCGGTAATCAGGATGAGGCGGATATGCCCGTCATCGGCCAGTTGCATATCGAAAATAGCAGCGTGGCATATCTGGATGCCTTGCAGGACATCGACATCAACATCGAAGCGCGCACCGAGGGTGAGAACATCCATGTGAGCGGCAAGGGGAATTACCAGAAGAACCCGTTCCTGCTGAAGGCCACCGGCGGCTCGCTGCTGACCGTGCAGGAGGACAAGCCCTTCCCCGTGGACATCGCGCTGAACATCGGCCACACGGACATCAAAGCCAAAGGCACGGTGCAAGACCCCACCAATTTCGCAGGGATGGACATCAACCTATCCATCAAAGGCGGCAACGCAGCTGACCTCTTCCCCATCTTCGGTATCGCCCTGCCCCCTACCCCCCCTTATGAGGTGACTGGACAGCTAAACTATGCGGATGCTATCTGGCGGTTCAACCCGTTCAAAGGCACGATGGGTAATAGCGATATCGGCGGGGATCTGACGTGGGATCCCACCGGCGACCGCCCGAAACTGACGGCGCATTTCGTGTCGCAGAAGCTGGACTTCAACGACCTTGGCCCGCTCATCGGCCTTGCGCCGGAAGAGGCGGTGACCCCAGAACAGAAGGCAGAAGCCGCGAAACAGGCGCAAAGCCCGCGCGCTATCCCCGATGTGCCGCTGGATGTCAGCCGCCTTTCCGCGATGGATGCGGATGTGACGCTGACCGGCAAATCCATCATCGCGCCGGGCTGGCCGCTGGATGATTTCTTCCTGCATGTGACGCTGGATGACCGCATCCTGCGCATCGACCCCGTGAAATTCGGGACGGCGAAAGGCAATGTGGCCTTGACCATGCGGGTGGATTCGCGCCAGCAGCCGATGGCCGCACAGGCGGATTTCCGCTTCACGCGCCTGTCGCTGAATGAACTGTTGGGAAGCCTCGGCGAAGCGGAAGGGTACATCGGCGGGGCGGCGAAGCTGGAGGGGAAAGGTGCGAGCCTGCATGAAATCCTCTCCACCTCCAACGGCACGGTGGGCATCGGCATGGATGGTGGGCGCATCAGCCACCTGCTGGTGGAACTGGCGGGGCTGGACGTCTTCCAGTCCGTCGGGGTGTTCCTCGGCGGCGGCGACCGAACCGTGGCGGTGAACTGCATCCTCGGGCATTTCGATGTGAAGGACGGGGTGTTGAACTCGAAAACCCTCGTCATCGATACGGATGACACGAACATCCAAGGCGAAGGTACGATAGACCTTGAGACGGAAGCGATGAACCTGCGTTTCGTGCCGCAGCCGAAGGACGTGTCGCTGGTGTCGCTGCGCACGCCCATCACGGTGAAAGGCACGCTGAAATCCCCCAGTCCGGGGGTGGAAGCGATGCCTCTGGCGGCGCGCGGCGGGGCGGCGCTGGCTTTGTCGGCGGTGTTGACTCCGGTGGCGGGTATCCTCGCGTTCATCGACCCCGGTCAAGGCAAGGATAGCAACTGCAAAGCCCTCATCGCGCAGGCGAAGGCGGAGACGACCCGCAAGGGCGAGAAGGCACTCATCCCCGCCAATGAGAACACGTCGAAAGCAGTGAGTGAACCCGCCAAACCCGCAGAAACACCGCAGGAAGAAGTGAATCCGAAATCGGAAGCCCTGCCCCCTGCGGTGAAGCGCGATGTGCAGGTGCTGCCTTAAAGATTGCGCTGTGCGCGCTGGAGCGCGGCGGCGGCTTCGGCGGATTGTTGGCCTGCGCTGAGATTCAGGCTGTTCTGGCGGGAAAGCACGCTGCCGCCGCTGCTGTTCGCGCCCGTCACCACACGGCGCATATCCACCGATCCGGTGCGCAGATAATCCGACACCGCCGCGCGCACCGCGCCGTTGATGGCCGCGCCATACACCCCGCCGAAAAGGTTATCGGGCAGTAATCCTCCCAGCAAATCCCCCGCGAGATTGCCGAGCAGATTGCCTGCCGTGGTATAACCCGAAGTCGCCAAAGAACGGTTGGCCTGCGTCTGGAAATTCGCCAATTCACCTGTGAGGATTTTGTTTAAGGACGCGCTGAACTCTTCGCGGATTTCACCTGACAAAGTGATGAAAAATTCCTGTGCCGCTTCGCCGTATTGTTCCAATTGTTCGACTTCCGTGCGCACCACATCGCTTAATCGCAATTCACTCATACTTACCCCCATTATGCTGCATGATTATCGGGAAATTGTGCCATCAGGGCATATAGCTCTGACTGCGGTATTTCTGCGCCTCTTGAAGCATCGACCCTAGCCGAAACGGGTGCAAGGAGCGCGGATAATTCAACAATGCTCATTTTCCAGAATTCTTCGGGATTGATACCCAGATTCACCTGTGCCAGATGCATCAGGCGAGGAAAATCGAGGGAGGGTTCACCGCCCATCGCGCCGATGAGAAAACGCGCGATAAAAGGCATGGCTTTTTTGAGGGAATCGTCTTCGGCGGGAAGACGCATCGCTGCATCGGAATCGAATGGCGCAGAGCCATCATGCCGCGTGGCGAGGGAAAGGATGATGAGCATTTCGCTCGCCAATAATCCCTTATCTTCGACCCTGCAAAGCAGCTGCGAAAGGGTGAGGCCGAGGCGTTGCTCTAAGGTAGCGAGGATATGGAAGGTGGGGCGGAGGGTGCAAGTTCTTCCGGCGAAGGTGAGTGTCACCTCGCCGCGGTGCGGATTGGCCATATTCTTTTCCTTATTCTGGCTGGTTTGTCTTTCCAGCTAAACAGGGAAACCTCACATCCGGAAGGGGAGCTGCTCCAGAATCTTTGCGGCGATGTCGCTTAACGCTTCAGGAATGGCGAATTCCTGCCCGCCATCGAGTGCGGCGCCGAGCACGGGAACCAGCGGCACGTCGCCTAAGAAGCGTGTGGCCATCTGCTTGGACAATGCCTCGCCACCGCCTTGCCCGAAGGGCTGAACGCGCTGCCCTTCCGCTTCGAGATAGCTCATGTTCTCGACGATACCGAGCACGGGAACGCCGACTTTGCGGAACATATCGACGGCTTTTTGCGCATCGATGGTCGCCACGCGCTGCGGGGTCGTCACCACCACTGCGCCGGAAAGGGGCGCTTGCTGCGCCAATGAAAGATGCACATCGCCCGTGCCGGGGGGCATATCGACTAAGAGCACGTCCAACTCGCCCCATGCCACGGCGCGGAGCATCTGGTTGAGGGCTTTGGTGATCATCGGCCCGCGCATGACAGCGGCTTGATCCCCCATCAGCAGCCCCATGGACATGCAGGAAATGCCGCGCGAAACGGCGGGCACGAGCTTGCCGTCCTTCACCTGTGGTTGGCCTTTCAAGCCGAGCATAAGGGGGATGGACGGGCCGTAGATATCGGCGTCCAAGATGCCCACGCGCAGCCCTTTCTCCGCGAAGGCGCGAGCGAGGCAGACCGTGGTGGTGGATTTCCCCACTCCGCCCTTGCCGGATGCCACGGCCACCAAATGCTTCACGCCTTCGATGGGCGTGCGGTTCCACTGGGAGGGTTTTTCTTTTTCCGGCGCGGGAGCAGAGGATTGCTGCTCGGCGGTCAACACCGCCGTCACCTTCTCCACCCCTTGCAGAAGCGAGACTTTCTGCTCGCATTCGCGGCGGATGTGTTCCATGGCGGCAGCGGAATCCGGCGTGGCATTCACGAGGAAGCCCACATTCCCACCGCGCACGACCACGCCGGAGACGATGCCGGAATCCACGACATTCTGCCCTGTGGCAGGATCAGCCACGGCGCGCAGCGCAGAGAGGACGGTTTCACGCGAAAGGGGCGACATTTCCTTGCCAGTCCTTGGATTATTCGTTAAACAGGGTGCAGACCATAGGCCATTTCGGGCGCGGGTTCAAGCCCACACCACAGAAGCGCACCGAAGACCAGTGAAGGAGACGAAGATGAATAAAGGCAGAGGCGGCAACTCCGGTGGACCATGGGGCAAAGGCCCCAGCGCGCCCCCTCCCCCGTCCAACGATGATTTCGACGCCATCATCCGCCGCAGTCAGGAGAAATTCCGCGACTTCGTGCCCGGTGGCGGCAACCGCAAACTCATCGGCCTTGTGGCCTTGGCCGCCGTCGGCCTGTGGCTGGCATCGGGCATCTACCGCGTCGAGCCGGAAGAACAGGGCGTCGTGCTGCGCTTCGGTCAGTATGACCGCACCACCGAACCCGGATTGCGCTATCACCTGCCATCCCCTATCGAAACCGTCTTCACCCCTCCGGTGACCCGCGTGCAGCGTATCGAAATCGGTTACCGCACTTACGGCGGCAGCGGCACTGGCCGTGAGCAGAGCGTGCCCGAAGAAGGCCTGATGCTGACGGGCGACGAGAACATCATCGACATCACCTTCAACGTCCAATGGAAAATCAAGGACGCGAAGAACTTCCTCTTCAACCTGCGCAACCCCGAACTCACCGTGCGTGACGTGGCGGAAAGCGTTATGCGCGAAGTCATCGGCAAACGCCCGCTCACCAGCGCGTTGACCGGTGGTAAACAGGACATCGAGGACGAGAACAAGGCCCTGCTGCAAGCGACGCTCGACAGCTATAAGGCAGGTATCCAGATCGACCGCGTGACGCTGCTGCGCGCCGACCCGCCATCCGCTGTCATCGAATCCTTCCGTGACGTGCAGGCGGCGAAGGCCGACCAGGAACGCTCCATCAACGAAGCGCAGGCTTACGCGAACGAAATCCTGCCCCGCGCCCGTGGTGAAGCGGAACGTGTGTTGCAGGAAGCCGAGGCGTATCGCGCCGAAGTGACCAACCGTGCGGAAGGTGACGCATCGCGCTTCAAAGCCATCTACACCGAATACAGCCAAGCCAAGGACATCACCCGCAAGCGTCTGTACCTAGAGACGCTGGAAGAGACGATGAAGGGCATGGATAAGGTCATCCTCGGTGAGGGTGGCGCAGGCGTGGTACCGTATATGGCATTGCCTGAAATCAAGAAAAGACAGGGAGGGCAGCAGTAATGGCCGCGAAACGTAGCAATACCCGTTATGGGCTTATCGCCGTCCTCGTCATCGGTGCATTCGCTGCACTGAACTCGCTATTCATCGTCACGCAGGTGGAACAGGGCTTAGTCCTTGAATTCGGCCGTGCGGTGGATGTGAAGAAAGAACCCGGATTGCACTTCAAACTGCCCTTCGTGCAGAACGTCATCATCTTCGATAACCGCCTGATAGACTTCAATGCGGAATCGAAGGAGATCAACGCATCCGACCAGAAACGCGTCATCATCGATGCCTTCGTGCGTTACCGCATCACCGACCCGCTGCGTTTCTATCAGACCGTGCAGAACGAGCGCGGCATGCGTGACCGCCTGAACGACATTCTGGAATCGTCGCTGAAAAAGGTCGTGGGCAGCTATCCGCTGAACGCGCTGCTCTCGCCGACCCGTAATAAAATCATGGAGAATATTCTCGCCGAGGTGAACCAGCAGGCGAGCGGCACCTTCCGCGCCGATGACGAGAACGTCTCCGATGCGGCGCGTCAGGTCGCCAAACTGGGCGGTTTCGGCATCGAAGTGGTGGACGTGCGCATCAAACGCGCCGACCTGCCGCAGACGAACAGCGAAGCCATCTATCAGCGTATGCAGACCGACCGTGCCCGCGAAGCGAAGGAATTGCGCGCGCAGGGTGAGGAAGCGGCACAGCGCATCCGCGCCCGTGCGGAACGTGAACGCGCCGAAATCATCGCCGAAGCCCGCAAGACCGGCGAGGTGACGCGCGGTGAGGCCGATGCCGTCTCCACCAAGATCTACGCCGAGGCCTTCAGCCGCGATAAGGAGTTCTATGACTTCTACCGCACGCTGCAAGCTTACCGTCAGGTATTGGACGGCAAGGACACCACCATGGTGCTCACGCCCGACAACGAGTTCCTGAAGTACCTGAAGGAAGTCAAACCGTAAGTCTTCCGTCTTGAAATGTCCTCCGAGGAGGATTATGTGTCGGTTAGAACATGTTTGCTTTTGTTGTGCGCTAGGCAGCCGAGGTGAGCCATGCGGAGTGTATATCCATACATGAGCATGGCGAATCCGAAGGATAACGAAGCGCACGGCAAAATGAAGAATGTTCGACGTATGTCATCCGACAAACCACCGCCTAGGGAGTCACATCCTATGAAACGCTCGCTTCTCGTCGCCGCCGCACTGCTGTGTGTGTCCACTCCGCTTGCCGCAGTCGCCGCACCCGCCCCCGAATCCTTCGCCGATCAGGTGGAGACCATGACCCCTGCGGTCGTGAACATCTCCACCACCCAGAAGGTGAAAGGACGCGCTGGCGTGCCGAGCATCGAAGGGCTGGAGAACGACGAACAGCTCCGCCAGTTCCTTGAACGCATGATGCCCCCCGGCGCGACGCCTATGCCTCAGGAGCGCGATGTGCAATCCCTCGGTTCGGGTTTCATCATCGACCCCACGGGCTACATCGTCACCAATAACCATGTCATCGCCGATGCCACGGAAGTGCATGTGACCCTGAGCGACAACACGAAATTGGATGCGGAGATCGTCGGCCATGACCCGAAGACGGACATCGCGCTGCTGAAAGTGAAGACCGAGAAGCCCCTGCCCGCTGTAAGCTTCGGTGATTCCGACACCGCCCGCGTGGGTGATTGGGTCATCGCGGTGGGCAACCCCTTCGGCCTCGGCGGCACGGTGACGGCGGGTATCATCTCCGCCCGCGCGCGCAACATCAATGCAGGGCCTTTCGATGATTTCATCCAGACGGATGCCTCCATCAACCGTGGCAACAGCGGCGGCCCGTTGTTCAACCTGAAAGGCGAAGTCATCGGCATCAACACCGCCATCTTCTCGCCCACGGGCGGCAGCATCGGCATCGGCTTCGCCGTGCCTGCGACGCTGGCCAAATCGGTCATCGCGCAGCTGAAGGAGCATGGCCGCACCTTCCGTGGCTGGCTGGGCGTGACCATCCAGCCCGTGACCCCTGAAATCGCCGATAGCCTCGGCCTGAAGAACACCAACGGCGCGCTGGTGGCGGATGTGAACGCCGAAGGCCCTGCCGCGAAAGCAGGCATCGTGACGGGCGATGTCATCACCAAATTCGATGGCAAGGACATCGCCGAGATGCGCTTCCTGCCGCGGATGGTCGCCGAAAGCAAGATCGGCGCGAAGGTGCAGCTGACCGTGCTGCGTAATGGCAAGGAGACCAAAATCCCCGTCACCCTCGGTGAATTGAAGGAAGAGACCGTCGCCGTGAAGGAAGACGACAAAGGCCAGAAAATCGAGAAGCAGGACATGGAGACCTATTCGGTCGCGGGGATGAGCATCGCGCCCATCGACGCGCCGCTGCGCAAGAAATTCGCGCTGCCGGAGGATGTGAAAGGTCTGGTCATCGTGGAGCTGAAAGCCGAGAGCGAAGCCGCCAAACAAGGCCTGAATTTCGGCGATGTGGTGCAGCAGGTGAACGGCGCGGATGTGGCTTCACTGGCAGAATACAAGAAAGCCATCGAATCCGCCAAGAAGGCAGGGCGCAAGCATGTGTTGCTGCGTGTCTGGCGTTCGGGCAACAACTCCTTCGTGACCATTCCGACTGACGCGAAGGTTGAATGAGGCGATGAAGTAGGAAGGCGAGGTCTGCTGACTGCGCCACCATACTTTACCTCTCTTATTCTACCCAATCGCTGCGGCGATACCCTTGCGCGAAGAGCGCGACGGTGAGGTCGCCATGATCGATGCAGGCTTTGGCCGCCGCGCGCACGGAGGGTTTGGCGTGATAGGCGATGCCCAACCCCGCCGCTTGCAGCATCGGCAGGTCATTCGCGCCATCGCCCAGCGCAAGGGTCGCTTCCAGCGGAATGCCCATCTGCGCTGCCGCGCCTTTCAGCGAAGCCAGCTTCGATTCCTTGTCCAATATCGGCTCCAGCACCGTGCCGTCGAGCGCGCCCGCATGCAGGTTCAGCGTGTTGGCGTGGTCGGCGTGGAAGCCCACGGCGCGACGCACGCGCTCGGTGAAATAGGTGAATCCACCGGAAACGAGGAGGCACTGCGCACCGTCTTCGCGCATGGTCTGCACCAGCGTCTTCGCGCCGGGCATGAGGGTGATGCGGTCCGTATAGACCCGCTCCAACGCGGCGACTTCCAAACCTTTCAGCAAAGCAACACGCTCGCGCAGCGCGGCTTTGAAATCCAGCTCGCCGTTCATGGCGCGTTCGGTGATTTCCGAGACCTGCGGTTTCAGTCCGAGTTCATCGGCCAGCTCGTCGATGCATTCCTGCTGGATGATGGTGGAATCCATATCGCTCACCAGCAAACGGCGATGACGGAAACCGTCGAGCGGCTGGAGAATGGCATCCACCCCCGCTTCATCTATGGCAATGCTCGTGCCGCCATTGGCATACAGCCCGATATCCGCCGCCTCGCCCGCTTCCAGCCAAAGGGGTTTGGTGGGGGTGAAGCCCGCCGCAGCGGCAGCATCACAGGCGGCATCCAACGCGCCTTGCGTCAGCGTTTTTCCCTGTGACGGCAAAGCGACCAATGTGATAACGTGGGTAGGAATCTCGGAGGCCATAGCACCCTCTTTTTGAAAAATGAAGCCGCTTTTTAACAGATAACCATGCCCGCATCCAGTGTCATCGTCATCTATGGAGCCACCGCCAGCGGCAAATCCGCTCTGGCGTTGGATTTGGCGGTGAAACGCGGCGGCACGGTCATCAACGCCGATTCCATGCAGGCCTACGCAGGATTACCCATCCTCACCGCCGCGCCGACTGCCGAGGAGATGGCACAAGCACCGCATGTGTTATATGGCTATATCGACCCCGCCACGCCCGCCTCCGCCGCCAGTTGGGCAGAGGATGCCGCCCGCGAAATCCGCCGTTGCTGGCAAGCAGGCAGTCTGCCCATCGTGGTCGGCGGCACGGGGATGTATATCAAAGCATTGACCCAAGGGTTCTCGCCCATCCCCGAAATCTCCCCTGAAGTGCGCGAGCGCGTGCGGGCGATGCCGCTGGAGGAAATCCGCGCGCGGCTGGCAGAAGCCGACCCTGCCATTTCCGCACGGTTGAAAGAGGGGGATACACAGCGGCTCGCCCGTGCCTATGAAGTGTTCATGGAAACACAAAGACCCCTCTCGCTCTGGCAAGAAACCACGCCGGAATCGCCCATTCCTGAAGCGGAATTCCATCTTTTTGGACTGAATTTGCCACGAGAATTGCTGTATGCACGCTGCGATGCACGGCTGCAACAGATGATGGAGAACGGCGCGCTCGACGAGCTGCAAGCCCTGCTGAACCGCAATCTGCCCAGTTCGCTTCCCGCACTGCGCGCCGTAGGTGTGCCCGAACTGGCGGCGTATCTTCGTGGGGAATCCACGCGGGAAGAAGCCCTCGCAAAGGCGCAGCAGGCCACGCGGAATTACGCCAAACGCCAGCTCACGTGGATGCGCAACCAGTTCCCCGATGCGACCCTCATTACATACCCTTACGATGGCTTTGATTCCCAATTCCCTAACCTCGTATAAAATCGTACTTATCCACAGGTTTGTGGTTGACCGAAGGCGGCGGTTTCACTAGATTCGGTCATCCTTAAGCCCCTGAGGATGCCCCCATGACCGCTGCCGCCAAGAAAAAGACCCCCGCAAAAACCGCCGCTAAAAAGCCCGCTGCTGTGAAAGCTGCCGCACCCCGCCGGAACGAGCCGATGCTCGGCGCCGACATTATCGTGCAGGCACTTGCCGACCAAGGCGTGGAAGTGGTCTTCGGATACCCCGGCGGCGCAGTGCTCCCCATCTATGACGCGCTCTTCCGCCAGAACCGCATCCGCCATGTGCTCGTGCGCCATGAACAGGCGGCGACCCATGCGGCAGAGGGCTATGCCCGTTCCACCGGCAAGGTCGGCGTGGTGCTGGTGACCTCCGGCCCCGGCGCGACGAACGCCGTCACCGGACTGACGGACGCGATGCTCGACAGCATCCCCATGGTCTGCATCACCGGACAGGTGCCCACCCATATGATCGGCTCGGACGCGTTCCAAGAAGCCGACACCACGGGCATCACCCGCACTTGCACGAAATACAACCGCCTTGTCAAAGCCACGGAAGAAATCGGCCCCGGGCTGCATGATGCCTTCCACATCGCGCGCACGGGTCGCCCCGGCCCCGTGGTCATCGACATTCCCAAGAACCTGATGAACATCGCCGTGCCATACGAAGGCAAAACGAAGTTCACCCGCACGACCTATAACCCGCCCGTTGAAGCCAATGAAACCGCTGTGAAACGCGCGGTGGAACTGATGGCTGGCGCGAAACGCCCCGTGTTCTACATCGGCGGCGGCATCATCAATTCCGGCCCGAAAGCCTGCGCCGCGACCACCAAATTCATCCGCGAAACGGGTTATCCTGTCACCGCAACGTTGATGGGCTTGGGTGCATTCCCCGAAAACGACCCACAATACTTAGGCATGCTGGGAATGCACGGCACGCTGGAAGCCAATATGTGCATGGCGGAATGCGATGTGATGATCTGCATCGGCGCGCGTTTCGATGACCGCATCACCGGTCGTCTGGATGGCTTCTCGCCGAACTCCAAGAAAATCCATGTGGATATCGACCCCTCCTCCATCAACAAGAACGTGCGGGTGGATATTCCGCTGGTGGGTGATGCGGGCGCAGTGGTCGCGCAGATGGCCAAGGCGTGGAAAGAGAAGCGCAACACGCCCGACAAACGCGCACTGGCCAACTGGTGGAAACAGGTGGACGGCTGGCGCGCCAAGCTCAGCCATTACTATGAGAAGACCGACAAGGTCATCAAGCCGCAGTACGCGCTTGAGCGTTTGGAAGCACTGACCGCGAAAGCCGACCGCTACATCACCACCGATGTCGGTCAGCACCAGATGTGGGCGGCGCAGTTCCTGCAATTCAGAGAGCCGAACCGCTGGATGTCCTCCGGTGGTCTCGGCACCATGGGTTATGGCCTTCCCGCCGCGCTCGGCGTGCAGGTGGCACACCCGAAAGCCCTCGTGGTCTGCGTGACGGGTGAGGCTTCGCTGATGATGAACATCCAAGAGATTTCCACTGCCGTGCAGTATCGCCTGCCCGTGAAAATCTTCCTGCTGAACAACCGCTATATGGGCATGGTGCGCCAGTGGCAGGAGATGTTCCACGGCAGCCGCTATTCCGAATCCTACATGGATTCCCTGCCTGATTTCGCGCCACTCGCAGAGGCATTCGGCATCAAGGGCATGTATGTGGACAAGGTCGCCGAGCTGGATAAATCCATCAAAGCCGCGCTGGATTATGACGGCGCGGTGCTGCTGGACATCCGCGTCGATCCCGCCGAGAACGTGTATCCCATGATTCCCGCAGGCGCAGCGCATAACGAACTGGTGCTGCACCCCGGCCTGTCGAAGAAGAAGGCCACCGCACTCAAACTCGACCGCGATCAGGTTTAAGGGGAACGCACATGAACGATATCGTCTACAGCGAAACCACCCACAAACCCAATGCCCACCGCCATATCATCTCCGCCATGGTGGAGAACGAAACGGGCGTGCTGGCGCGGGTCATCGCGCTGTTCGCCGCGCGCGGCTACAACATCGAAAGCCTGACCGTGGCCGAGGTGGATGCGAAGGAACGCGTCTCGCGTATCACCGTCGTCACCACCGGTGATGACATGATCATCGGCCAGATCAAGGCGCAGCTGGAACGCCTCATCCCCGTGCATTCGGTCTATGACCTGACCATGGAATGCAAATATGTCGAGCGCGAATTGGCACTTATCAAGGTGCGCTCAAGCGGCGCGAAACGCGTGGAAGCACTGCGCATCGCCGACATCTTCCGCGCCCGTGTGGTGGACATCACCACCCAGTCGTTCATCTTCGAAATCACCGGAGAATGCGAGAAAATCGACACGTTCATCGAAATGATGCGCCCGCTGGGACTCATCAACATCGCCCGCACGGGTGTGGTCGCGGTGTCCCGTGGCCCGTCGAACCTGCGCGATAAAAAGAAATTCACTTCATCTTAATGCATTTAATTACACCCCCAAGGAGCACTACCTAATGCGCGTTTACTACGATCAGGATGCCGACCTGAACCTCATCAAATCCAAGAAAGTCGCCATCATCGGCTTCGGCAGCCAGGGTCATGCACACGCTGCGAACCTGCGCGATTCCGGCATCAAAGACCTGAAAATCGGTCTGCGTCAGGGTTCGCCCTCCGTCGCCAAAGCGCAAGCCGCTGGCTTCGACGTCATCAGCGCGTCCGACGCCGCGAAATGGGCGGATGTGGTCATGGTGCTCGTTCCCGATGAATTGCAGGCCGACCTGTATAAGAATGAACTCGCGCCGAACCTGCGTCAGGGCGCGGCTCTGGCCTTCGCCCATGGCTTGAACGTGCACTTCGGCCTCATCGAACCCCGCGCTGATTTGGATGTGTACATGATCGCACCGAAAGGCCCCGGCCACACCGTGCGCGGCGAATACGTCAAAGGCGGCGGCGTTCCTTGCCTCGTGGCCGTGCACCAGAACCCATCGGGTCAGGCACTCGACATCGCGCTTTCTTATGCTTCCGGCGTGGGCGGTGGCCGTTCCGGCATCATCGAAACGACCTTCCGCGAAGAATGCGAAACCGACCTCTTCGGCGAACAGGCCGTCCTTTGCGGCGGTACGGTCGCGCTGGTGCAGGCGGGTTTCGAGACCCTCACCGAAGCGGGATACGCGCCTGAAATGGCCTATTTCGAGTGCTTGCATGAGTTGAAACTCATCGTCGATCTGCTCTATGAAGGCGGCATCGCGAACATGCGCTATTCCATCTCCAACACCGCGGAATACGGCGATTATGTCACCGGTCCACGCATCATCACCGAAGAGACCAAGAAAGAGATGAAGCGCGTGCTGCATGACATCCAGTCCGGCAAATTCGTGCGTGATTTCGTGACCGACAATAAAGCGGGCTTCCCCGCCTTCAAGGCCACCCGCCGCTTGCAGGCCGAGCATCCCATCGAGGAAGTCGGCACCCGCCTGCGCGCGATGATGCCCTGGATCGGCGCGAACAAGCTGGTGGATCAGAGCAAGAATTAAGCTTTGATTGCGCCCTGCGAAATCTCCTGATTTCTCAATGGCGCGCCGCTTCGCGGGCTGATGGCTCACGCGGTCTGCTGACCGCACCAACGCCCACAATCACCATCCTACTACTCGGCAAGGGCGGTCTTCTGACCGCCCTTCCTTGTTTCGGGCTGCTAATTCACTTGCTTTTTAAGCGTAAAACCCTAAGCTACCCGCAATAAAAAATGCCAAAAAGGCAGGCGAAAACAACGAGCAAAACGAGATGGATGTATGAGCAAGAACCGCATTGTCATTTTTGATACCACCCTGCGTGATGGTGAACAGTCCCCCGGTATGTCCATGACCCGCGAGGAGAAACTCCTCGTCGCGGAAGTGCTCGACAACATGGGCGTGGACGTCATCGAAGCGGGTTTCGCCATCGCATCCCAAGGTGATTTCGAGGCCGTGAAAGCCATCGCCGAAGTGACCAAACGCGCCGTCGTCTGCTCGCTCGCCCGCGCAAAAGCCATCGACATCGAACGCGCCGCAGAGGCCATCAAGCCCGCGCGCCAAGGCCGCATTCACACCTTCATGTCCACCAGCGATATCCATCTGAAATACCAGTTCAAGATGACGCAGGACGCGGTGCTTGACCTCATCCGCGACACGGTAAAACTC